>NZ_VRVD01000148.1:0-9023 GCF_008040015.1 Methylobacterium sp. WL18
GGCACGCGCGCCGTGCCGCCCGACCGCGGCGGTCCTGAACCATCGCGCATGACGGCGCGACCACGTGCGGCCCGCCGCCGACCGGGTTGCGACCTCCCGGATCCTGCCCTCGGGGAGCACGCTCAGAGGACGTCACGGAACTTGCTCGGGAAGCCTTCGCTTCTCAGCACAACGCGAAGGCTGGGCCAGGAACGATGTTGGAGAGCGAGACGCGGCCGACCGATCCGGAGCGCAGCCTGGTTCAGCGCCTGTTTGCCCGCTACGGCTCCACTGCGATCCTGGTCGTGGTTTTGCTGGTGGTCGTCGGCTGGATCGGAATCCTGGGCTGGGCGATGACGCGGCTTCTCAGCTGAGCCCCGATCGATCGGGACGGCCCTCACCCCCTGATTCGATGCGCCCGCTTACGGCGAACCGGTCTCCCTTTCGAGAGCGATCGCTCAAGCAGCCTCGTCCGGCATGATCGGGGCGTCGCGGCACAGACGCCAGAACTCGACCAGACCGAGCGAATAGGTGGCGAGGATCACGGCCGTCCAATGCATGATCGTGTCCTCTCGAGCGCCTTCGCCGCACCGGTATGCACGCGAAAGCTTGACGTTTTCTCTCCGGACTTATCCACCGGTCTAGATATGGCAATATAACGACAATAGCGTGGGACTACACCGGGGGCGGTGCATTTATTTTGCGCAATCCGGAATGATCGCAGGATTCGGGGAGGCCGGCACCGGTCTCACCGCGCTGAGGCGCCCGTCATCCCGGGCTGTCGGCCGCGAGGGCAGTCCCGGTTTCATCCCGCCCGAGATCCACCACCACGATCTCGGGCGGGATACCCAGCCGCAACGGACGGCCCGCCACGAAGTGCGAGCCGAGCCCGGCCGAGACGATCAGGTCACGGTCGCCCTCGACGATATGGCCGTGGGCGTAGCGCAATCCGTAGCGCGACGGGATCCATGGGGACCAGCCCAGGATCCGCACCTGGCCGCCATGGGTATGGCCGGAGAGGGTGAGCGCGACCCGCGGGTCAAGGCCGGTGGCGAACAGGTCGGGCTCGTGCGCGAGCAGGATCGCGGCGCCGTCGGCGGGGACGTCCCGGAGGGCTTGCGCGAGGATCCGCGACCTCTGCCGGTCGAGCGGGTCCGGCGCCAGGGGGCGGCCGGGCGTCGCCTCGCTCTCGATCCCCACCAGCCAGAGCGGGGCCGGCACATCGAGCCGCACGGCCGCGTTCTCCAGGAAGACGATGCCGGCCGCCCGCAGGGCGCGCTCGGCCCGGGTCGGGCCATGTCCGCGCCGGAGTGCGGCACGGTCGTCGCCCCAATCGTGATTGCCCTGGATGGCGTAGATTCCCCGCTTCGCCCGCAAACCGCTCAGGCGTTCGGCCACCGTCTCGAACGGGACCGCCCCCCGGCTTTGGGAGCCGTAATCGCCGAGCAGCACCGTGAGGTCCGGCTCCAGAGCGTTGGTGCGCGCCACCACCTCGGTGATCGCGTCCGCGCCCATGCAGCGGGGATGGGCGTGGAAATCCGTGAGCACCGCGATCCGCAGGCGTAGGCCGGCCGGCCAGGGCGGCGGGCAGACCCGATAGCGCCGGATCTGGACCCGATGCGGCTCGAAGGCCGTCGCGTAGCCCGCCGTCACCAGGCTCCCGGCAGCCGCGCAGGCGGCGGCCAGGGTCGGGCGGGACAGGAGTGCGCGGCGGGTCAGCATCGGTCATTGGCTCGACTGGACGTGCCGGGCTCGTACCATGGGTTGAGCACTGGTGCGGCACAGGGTTGGGGGAACGGCAACCGATGCCTGATGGCCTGCCCGCTGCGGCGATCCCGCCGGGTCGGGGTCTCGGTCAGTGACGCACGAACCGCTGGCCGGCATCGCGACACGAGCGGTCAGCGCAGCAATCGAAGTGTGCGAAGGAAGAGCGAACGCTTCGAATGGGTCAGAAGCCTCGCGTCCCGCACCCTTGACTTCGGGCCGCCGTGACAATCACGTCGTGCTATAGTCTCCGAATTCAAATCATCATCTATCATTTATATAGAACTCTGGGCTTGGCCGAACATATGTTCGCCGGCGACATCCATTGAACCTCGTATAAATCTGCACAAAACAGCTAAAAATTTTTGCCGGCGACCGACCCGCAATTGCAGATGTGGGGCCAGGATGCGATCGGGAATCCCGCTGTTCGACGAAAACAGTGTTGAGTTACGAGTTTTGGTATGTCATGAGACTATCAGTTCGCGGGCAGGCGTATCTTTGCTGCCCAGGAATGGTCCCATGCACGCCGTCTCTTTCCTCGCGCCGCCCGCCTGCGGGGCAGTCGCCGATCGTCGCGCCATCGCCCTGGCCAACGCCCATTGGTTTCGCGCCATGGCGTGGCGGGCCCTGCGCGACGGGTCTCCCAGGAGCGACATACGCGCTGCCAATGCCCGGGCTGCAGCTCGCATCGTTATACGCCAAGCCAAGCGCGATGCTCTGGTCAATCGACTGGTGACCGACGCCCTGGCGATGAGTGACTGATCTACTGCTGCGTTGAGGGCCTCTCGGCCGCGGCGATTGAAACGCAGCGCGATTGCCCGCTTTCACATCCGTCGGCGGCTCAAGCCTGGACGGGACGCCATCCGGCCCGCAGCCGCATGCTGTCAAGCAGGACAACATGCCCTTGGATCCAGTTTTGGCATAAGCATCACAGGTTGCGTGCCCACGTTATGAGGGTGACCGCCGCCTTAACATCGGCGACGCTCGAAGATCTGATTTGATCTCGGGATTCGTTGGAGCGCTGCGATCCCTGTAGAAAAACCCACCGGCTTGCATTGATAAAAACATTGGCGCCATCGAAGCGCTTGTGATCGAACAAAAGATCTTATCCGTTAACGAACGCCGCGCCGATTGCCGCACCGGACACGCGTCGTTAACACTCAATGAATTCCATTGCAGAAAACCGGAACGGATCAACGCGTCCTTCGTAGATGCATCAAGGTATGACGAAGGTTGTGCCGCCAGGAGTCAGCAATGGACGACGATCTCGAAGCGCGGCCTCTCGATGTCAGGCATCTGACGGCAAATATCGTGACCGCCTATGTTTCCAATAATCATGTCCAAGTCTCGAATTTGCCCAAGCTTCTCGCGAGTGTTTACGCCGCTGTGGAGGCAGCCGCGCAGGGATATGGTTCGGCGCCTGCGGTTGCAGAGGGCCCGGTCGAGAAACCGTCCGCTGCCGAGATCCGGCGCTCGGTCGGCCGCGATGCTTTGATCAGCTTCGAGGACGGCAAACCCTACAAGACCTTGAAACGGCATCTCACCGGCCGCGGCCTCACGCCGGAGGGTTATCGCGAGAAGTGGGGGCTGCCGCGGGATTACCCGATGGTCGCGCCGGATTATGCCGAACGGCGATCCGCCCTGGCGAAGGCGATCGGCCTCGGGCGGCCAAGCGGAGGGGCTTCAGCCGGCGACGAGCCGAGTCGTGCGGAGCCCAAGGTCCAACGCCGGACGAAGTCGGCCTGATAGACGGGCTCCGGAGCAACGCCGCGGCTCTCCTGAGCTCCACCGTCATTACGCGCGAAGCAACATGATACAGGGCGGCACGAGACGCGTAGGGCGCCGCCGACGCAAGGACCTCGCTTCGCTTGCCGCCGCAGAACGGTCACCGAGTGATCATCGGGAGCGCGCGACACGCCGTTCGGAAGGCATGAAACCGTGGGGGGCGTTATGCCCGGAATGCCCCATGGTCGATTCGCGCGTAATTGTGTCGCTGATCCAGACTGTGTGCGTCCCGAGATTTGCGATCTGCGACACCAAACTGGTATTTACCTGCGCGATGTCGAACGAAAAATCGATGCCGCTGGCACGCACCATCTGTCGATCCTGCGGTGAGACGATCTGCGCGGACACCACCTATTGCGTCGCGTGCGCGACCCGTCAGGCCGATAGCGACGCCGCCGTCTTCGATCGTTGGCTCGCCATTCTGTTCAGCGGTGCGGGCATCGTCGGCCTGGTGCTGGCCGCCTATATCGCAGCCCGCTATCTCAATATCCTGGCGTGATCTCTCGCAAGCTGACGCATCTGCGATGAGGGCTCTGCTTGAGTGTCCCACTCTGGTCTATGCGCAGTAGAGCCTACCTAGTCGTCTACCAGTACAGCAGCTGCCTCACGGTGCCGACGGCATCGGATCGTCTCGCCATCGGCGAGGGCCGGCCTCGCCGTTCGGCGCAGTGCTCACGCATCTTTCGCCTTAAGAACAGGTCTCGTCTGCCTGCAGATGCGCCGAAATATGTACGCCGCGGCCCGATAGAGCCGAGCTATGCCGAGTCCTACTCTGTCCGGAAGTTTTGGAGTTTGCAGGATGGCTCGGCGATCGCTTCTGGTCTTGGCGCTCTGCCTCGCGTCCTCGGGTGCGGGGGCCGCCGGCGACATCGCCGTCGACATGGCGATGATCTCCAACGGCGATCTCAGGGTCTTCGGGACTTTGGCGCCGCCCCGCGCGGCCAGCGTCGTCTTGGACGACAAGTTCAACACACGGGCCGATCAGGACGGGCGCTTCGCGTTCCGGATCCCCTACCATCCGGAGACCTGCGTGGTGACGCTGAAGTCCGAATCCCTCAGCCGACAGGCCGTCGTCGGCTATTGCGCTCGGCCACCGGCCGTGAAGCAGGCCGCAACGTACCCCGCACCCGTGATGCTTGCGGCGAACACGTCCAAGGGCGAGGTCGGCCCGCGCGGTCCTCAGGGCGCGGCCGGTCAACAGGGTCCGGAAGGACCTCAAGGCGAGCGCGGCGCCAAGGGCGAGCCGGGGTCGGTCGGCCCCGCAGGACCACCCGGCTCCGCCGGACAGGTGGGCACGAAAGGACAGGCGGGCGAAAGAGGCGAACGTGGCCCGGCAGGACCGGCTGGGCCCGAGGGCAAGGCAGCTGTTGCCAACGTTGCTTTACGGGTTCAGGTCGAGGAGTGCCCGACGGGAGGGCGGTGCGTGGCCGCCTGCACCTCCGACGAGTTCGCAGTGAACGGCACCTGTAGCGGCGGCGAGCGCCCCGCCATGGACGAAAGTAGCATCTACTGCTTTGCCCTGGGTTCGGTACCGACCGCCATGAGGGCCCGGGCGATCTGCGCGCGGCGTTGACGCAGATGTCGCATTGCAAAAAGCATTGAGTTTTCTTTCTTCTGGCGGCTGGTTCGGATTACACATTGACGCACTGTGAATAGTGCGCGTTGCGCGGCGTTTTTTATTATTGTTAAGGGCTCAGATTGGTCAATAGAGGTAACGAAGAATATGATTTTTCGGCTCGTCTGCTGTGATTCAGTTATTTGAGCCGGGATGGTTTGTCGTATCTAGTCCCGTACCATGCCTCGAGAATTTTGCTGCTGATGTTCTCAGGCGACTGGCAGGGCAAGCTGGGGCGTCGGCCACAGATTTCGGCTTTTGGCGTTGGCTGCGGTCTACATCGGTGGAAGCAGCGTGGAGCCGGCGCGGTGGACCTGCCGACGACGGGCTACTGAGCGCTGGCCTTTAACGCTGATGGTACGGCGGGTCTGGTCAGCCGCTAGCGCCCAAGCTTGACGCCGCACAGCGAAAGGCGCTGACACGGGTTATCGAGGGTGGGTCAAACGCTGACCGATACGGCGTGCTACGCACGTGGCGAAGGTTCTGGCCGACTGAATTTACGCGAGCTTCGGGGGCAGGCTGGACGAAAGTACGTTTGGCTGCACGATCAAGCAGATGGGCTTCCGTAAGCTGACGGTCTGCCCTCGCCACCACGAGCAGGATCTGGCTGCGCTGGCCGTGCTCAAAAAACCTCCCCACCGCCGTGAATGCAATCCATACTGGCCTGCTCGCGTATGCCTGCCACCCGGCACGGCTATTAAAGTGTCATGGCAGGATGCTGCTCGCGCCGGTGAGAAGAGCACCCAGTCGCAGCGTGAGACATGCAGCGGGACACGGCCCTCGGCGCCCCAGGATTGGCACACGGCGTATGCCTATATCTTTAAAGCGATCTACCCTCAGAAGGAAAAGGCCGCCGGATCCGTTCTACCCCGGCGGGACAGATAGGCGATAAGCTTGCATAGGGCCCCGATTATCCGAAGCGTCGTGCCCGGGCCCACGCCTAACTGATACGGGCTGACACAAAGCTCACGAGATCGTTGTGCTAGACAACATCATCCTACCCAAACTGCTGCCTTGCGCGCCTCTACTCATGCTGGTGTTTTTCGAAAAATTATTGTGAGGACGTACGGAAGTTCAGGTACAACAACCGCTTCTAAGATACTATCCTCGCGGCATACATCTGCATCATCGATCGGTGCTGACAATTTTAAAAACGTCCATTCTATCAATTAGAAAAATTATGCGCGATGTTTTGCGGGCGTGGACATCTCGAAATTATTTATATTAGATTTTTGTAAGTCATGTGTAATAATGCTCGTTATGCCTGTCGTCTTAATGGTCTTTTCTCAACACTTCGTCGGGAAAATTTTTTTCGCGAAACGGTGACTCCGTACGCTCGGAGATGGCACCTGGACAATCGCAGACTGATTTCATGCTGGCAACGAGCATATTCCACTGGACTGCTTGAGCGATTGGAGCGTGAATAGTCATGTCACGAAGCAGCCGGCTGCCGTGAGTCGAAGCGAGCTTCCCGGGAGCGGGCAAGGGCATCCGACCGATCGCGTTACCCCGCAAGCCCATTGGGCGTGTGCGGGGCCAAGGCAGTGGCGGGGCTAGTCCCGTCACGAGCCCGAGGCGCGCTATGCAAACCCCATTTTTCATTCAGATCATCTTTTCCCCCGCCGCCCATGTCGGACATTCGGCGCAGCTTCCGTGCCCAGGCTCGACAGCGAGCCTTCCTGCCGCATCGTTTGCCGCCCCGCGGACGTGAGTGCGAGCATGTCGAACCGCAGCATCTCTTGGGCCGCCGCTCTGCGCGACTTGAAATCCGATCGCACCGTCCGTTCGGCGGTTCGCGAAGAACGTCTGCGCACCAGCGCGGGCCTGCGCGGCGCGTGCCTCCTGCCGATGAGCGCCTGGCGCGGATCCTCGAGCCGGCGTTATGTCGTCGTGATCCAGCCGCTCGATACCGTCGATTTGGTCGCAGACGACCCCGCAGTCGTCCTCGCCGTTGCCCGTGATGCCCAAGGGCAGGCTTCGATCGTCGCTGTCCGGGCCTGCGACCCTGGGGATCCAGGTTTTCTGGGTTGGCTGGCCGCCTGCGCCACGCTTGGAGCGCGCGAACTGCACGCTTACCGGTTGGCAGGAAAAAGGGCTGAACGTCATGCGATCGCGGCTGACCTCGGTGGGCCCGCCTTGTCCGCGGCCATGGGGGTGGCGTGATGCCCCGGCGCGAGTTCAGCAAGGCGGTGCTTCGTGCCGCCCTCGCACGTGCGGACGGGCGATGCGAGGGCATGCTCGTGAACGGCAGCCGTTGCCCGTGCGCCTTGCAGACCGGGTGGTTCCAATACGACCATATCGTGCCGGCCGCTTTGTCCGACGATGCGTCCCTCGAGAACTGCCAAGTGCTGTGCCGACCGTGTCACGCCGCCAAGACGGTGATGGACGTCGGAGTGATCGCGCGGGTGCGCCGGATGCGCGATCGGCACCTGGGCATTGCTGACCGGAATCGGCGTCCATTGCCCGGCAGTAAAGCCAGCCCGTTCAAGCGCCTGATTGGCGGCGGCGTCATCCGCCGGGATACGGGCGAGCGATTGGACAAGCGATCTAGCTAGTGCAGTGATTCAGACGGATGGTTCAGGGGCTCGGTTGAGCGCGTCGAAGATGGCGGCGGCCGGTTTGGTCCAGACGGAAGGGGCTGGGGCTCTGGTTGTGCTCGGCGATGTAGCGTTTGATCGCGGCCTGCAGGTCTACGATGCCGGCGAAGGTCCCGCGTTGCAGGCGGCAGCGCGTGGGGGCGGAGAAGAAGCCCTCGACAACGTCGACCCATTAGGCCGAGGTCGGGGTTAAGTGGAAGGTTCATCGCGGATGGCGGAGGAGCTAGAGCCGTGCCCGGCCGCGTTGCGACGGGTTAGCGGTTTGCAGCGTTGAGTGGTGAAGGAGCCCTCGATGCCTTCACCGTTGTCTGTCGATCTGCGCGAGCGTGTCGTGGCGGCCGTGGCCGAGGGCGCCTCCTTCCATCGAGCGGCGGCCCGGTTCGGTGTAAGCGTGTCGAGTGCCAGCCGCTGGTCGGAGCGGTTCGCGCAGGAAGGCCACGTCGCGCCCAAGCCGACGCGCGGCGACGATCGTCTTCCGGCCATCGAGGGGCAGGCCGATCGGATCCTCTCCACCTACGAAGCCCGGCCCGAGATCTTCCTGCGCGAGTTGCGCGACACTCTGGCCGCGCAGGGCGTGCAGACCAGCACGAGCGGCCTGTCGCGCTTCTTCGCCCGCCACGGCATCACCCGCAAAAAGGGGCTCTCTATGCGGCTGAGCAGGAGCGGTCCGACGTAAGGGAGGCCCGCCAAGCCTGGTTCGAGGCCCTGCCCGACCTCGACCCGGACACGCTCGTCTTCCTCGACGAGACCGCGGCCGCCACCAACATGGCCCGCCGTTACGGACGCGCCCCGTGCGGTGAGCGGTGCCGGCTCCTCGTGCCGCAGGGCCACTACAAAACGACCACCGTCACAGCCGCCCTGCGCAGCACCGGCCTGTGCGCGCTCAGTCTCGTTGATGGCGCCACCAACGGCGCCCGCTTCCGCAGCTACGTCGCCGACAGCCTCGTCCCGGTGTTGCGACCCGGGGACACCGTCATCCTCGACAACCTGCAAGCCCACAAGGTCGCCGGTGTGCGCGAAGCTATCGAGGCGGTGGGGGCGCGGGTCCTGTACCTCCCGCCCTACAGTCCCGAGTTCAATCCGATCGAGCAGATCTTCGCCAAGCTCAAGCACCTGCTGCGAACCGCAACCGCCCGCACCGTGCCCGACCTCTGGGTGTTTGGTCCCGTTGTGTGGTGATACATCGGGTGCCACATGGAGGGACGCGCTATGGGACAGATTCTCCACGGCAGCGCCACAACGACAGAGACGGTCCGTCGGGCAATCCAAGCTCGTAAAGAGAG
>NZ_VRVD01000149.1:0-9018 GCF_008040015.1 Methylobacterium sp. WL18
GTGGGCCTGGCCTGCGCGGCGCTCCATCCCGGCACCCGCCCGACCCTGGTGGAGCGCGATCCCGAGCTGGCCGGGATGGCGCGGACCAACGCCGCCCTCAACGGCATCGCGGCTTCGGTGATCGAGGCCGACGTGCTGGCGCCGGCGGCCGAGCGCCGCGCCGCCGGGCTGGAGCCCGACGGCTTCGACCTCGTCCTGACCAACCCACCGTTCTTCACCGCGGGCCGCCACCGCCCCTCCCCGCATCCAGGCAAGGCGATGGCGCACACGTTTCCCGAGAGCGGCCTGGACCTCTGGATCCGCGCCTGCACGGCGATCCTGCGGCCGGGGGGCCGGCTCGGGCTGATCCACCGGGCGGACACCCTGCCGGCCTGCCTCGACGCCATGACGGGCCGCTACGGCGGGATCGCGATCCGCCCGGTCCACGCCCGGGCCGAGGCGCCGGCGATCCGGGTGCTGATCGCCGCCATCCGGGGCAGCCGCGCGGCTCCGAGCCTGCTGCCGCCGCTGGTGCTGCACGGCTCCGACCCCAAGATCTTCACCCCGGAGGCCGAGGCGCTCCACCGGGGCGCGCCCTGGCCGCCGACGTAGGGAACCGGCTCGTCAGGCCGCGAGGGCCGTTGGCACCGCGTCGTCGATGCCGAGGAACCGCTCGACGGCCGGCAGGTCCGAGAAGCCCAGAAACTCGGGGCGCAGCGGCTCGGGCAGCCCCTCGAAGTTGAGCCCCGGGAACGTGTCGGGATGCGGATAGAGCTGCCACTCGGCCCCGGGCTCGACCGGCGGGAACAGGATCGCCACCTTCTCGTCGCCCAGGCGCACGATCCGGGTCGGGCTGTACGACAGGGTCTCGATGCTCCAGCCGAGGTGATGGTCCCGGCGGGCCTTCAGGGTACGGCGGCGCGTCGTGCGATGCATGGCGGTCTCCTGCGGGTTTGAGAGTTCGAGAATTCAGGCCGCGCTGCGGCGGCCGGTGCGCTTGGGCCAGCCGAGCGCCACGAGGCGCGCCTTGGCGTAGTCGCGGACCTCGTCGCGGGTGCCGGGCGGCATCGCCGCCAGGATTGCCTGGGTGGCGCCGTCGAGCATCAGGTCGGTCACGTCGTTGATGGTCTCGGCACCGTCAATGCGGCGCTTGAGGTCGCCCTCGGCCTCGGTGACCTCGTCGAAGGGCTGGGCCTCCTCGAAATCCTCGTCCACGGCCCGGACGGTGGGCAGCTGGGTGCGGAACTCGTCGGCCTCCTCCTCCGAGTAGACCAGGCCGTGAAGCTCGATCAGCTTGAGGATGACGCGGTCCTTCCCGCGCTTTTCCGCCATGGCGTAGACGTAGGCCGCCTGCTTGCCCGAGACGCGGTAGTTCACGTTGACCAGGGCCTCGCCCATCGACCACTCGACCCGGTCGGCGGCCGGCTTCGCGCCGACCTTGGCCCCGGGCAGGCGCCCGGTCACCAGCAGCACGGCCTCGTCGCGCTCGGCCCGGATGATCGTCGGCGGCTCGAACACGATCCCGGCCTGCGCGGCGATCCGCTCCAGCGTCTTGTGGTAGATCACAGCCGTGCCCTGCACGCGCCAGACGTTGCCCCCGAAGGGCTCCCCGTAGCGCACCAGGATGTCGGCGATCTGCTTGTCGGCGGTTCGCATGCGGGGCTCGTTCCGGTGAGAGAAGGCCGCGTCATCCACAGGTTTCTACGGCGACGCTCTTTTGTTCCTGTTTTGTTTCATCGTATATGCGGGATTGCGATGGCGTTCGCAAGGGTCGAGGTCGGCTGTCCGCGTCGATTGGAGGGGGCTGCGTCAGTGCGTGCAGGGGTGTCGCAGGATGGATCCGGGGATCGGTTTGCAGCGCGGGCGGTGATGGTGCGTCGTTCGGATTTCGTTTCGCGGCTCAGGGCGGCGATCGGTCCGGGCTGGTTCGCCCTCTGCCGATTCAACCGGACTTCATCAATGCTTCCCGAAAGCAGTGATTGGTCGGTCGTCAGGCAATTTCGGTTCGAGACGGGAAGTAGACCTGCCCCCCGTTGAAAGGTGGACGTTCCGCGACCTGCTCGACCATGCCACATCAACAGGTTGATGCCGGCTTCGAAACGGCCATCCATCGAGCGGCAGGTTTGGCGGCTCCGCGCCTTTCGAAGTCATTCAACCGCCGTCGTGAGGATTTGGGGCGCAACAGCCGGCTTTGGAGCGGCCTGGGTCAAGAACATTCTCCCCGTTGCAAAAGCTGTCGCGTTGACGAGGCCCATGGTGACGAGCCCTGCCGCGAGGGCAGCGAACATCCACGCGGGACCGAGCCCGAAGATTGCCGCGACCCAGGCGCCCCCCAGCGCCACCCCCATCCGGAGGATGCTGGCTGTGAGCGGCCAGCCGACACGGCCTGCGCCCTGGGCCGCGAAGTAGAGAGCAAGTCCGGCCCCGAAGAACCCGTAGAACGGTCCGACGATGCGGAGATAGGACGAGCCGGTGGCCATCATGGCCGGATCGCCCCCGAACAGACCGAGCCAAGCCTCCGGATACATGGCGGCTGCAAGACCGATGGCCTCCGTCAGAAGACCGGCCACGATGGCGCCGGTCAGCGCAGCCTGACGGGCGCGGGCATGCAGTCCGGCACCGAGAGCGGTCCCGACGATGGCGGCAATGGGAGAACCGAGCCCGAACACGAGGGGGACCAGCAGGTATTCCAGCCGGGCGCCGGTTCCATATCCAGCCACCGCGGCCGGCCCCGCCGTTCCCACGAAGCCCGTCGCGGCGATGACCGTGACGTTCGACGTCACACTGGCGATGCCAGAGAGCAGGCCGACGCGCAGGATCTCGCGGGACGGCGCCCAGGTGAGTCTCGGGAGGCGCCGGCTCGGGTGCAGGACGCCACGGCCAGACCAGATGGAGGCGGCGAAGACGGCGGTGCCGGCGGCGTAGTAGGCCGCGACAGCCACGCCCCCACCCACGACGCCGAGCCTGGGGAACGGACCCCAGCCGAAGATCAGCGCCGGCGAGAGCGGGATCAGCACGATGGCTCCGGCACAGGTGACGCCGGCCGGGAGGGCCATGTTGCCGGTACCGCGGATCACGGCCGCCAGCGCGTTGAACAGCCAGATCAGGACCGCTCCGCCGAGCACGACGTTCGCGTAGGCCGTCGCGGCCTGGAGCGATCCTCCGGTGCCGCCCATCGCGGCGTAGAGGTGCGGTCCCAACGGCAGCGCGAGCAGGCTGGTTAAAAGACCCAGTCCGAGGCCGATGGCGGCAGCGTGCCAAGCGACGAGGCTGGCCTCGGTCGTCCGGCCGGCGCCCAGAGTGCGCGCGACCGCCGACTGGATGCCGCCGCCCATGCCGCCGGCGGACAGCATCTGGACCAGCATGACGACCGGGAAGACGAGGGCCATGCCGGCCAGGACGTCGGTGCCAAGTTTCGCGACGAAATAGGTCTCGATCAGGCCAATGGAGGTCTGGACGACCATCACCACGACGTTCGGCCCGGCCATCCGAGCCAGGGTCGGCACGAGCGGCGCTTCGAGCAGGCGACGCGTTCGGTTGTCCATGGCGGAGCCCTCACGGCCTGACGGGTTTGATAGCAGGCACGATGGCCGAGGCGACACCGGCCGAGGGATCGGCGGCGTCGTGAACGTTGCGGTCGCTTGACCGGCCGCTGGAGGCGTCACGGCACTGGGCAGATCGAACGGAAGGCCGGTCGTGCGCGCGGTCGCGACGGGGTGGCCGGCCGCGTCGCTCATGCGGCACTCGGCCAAGGCTCGCCAACGCCCGGGATAAACGACCAGGCCGACGGCGGTCGGCAGCCCAGGCGCTTCTTCGGCCATCGATGGACCCCACGGAGTGGCCGACCGCCCGGCATGCGGACACGCGCCATGCGAACGCCGCGCGCCGGGCGGCATGGCCGCACTTTCATGTTGAACGTAATCTATATTGAGGCGACGTGCAATCGTGACACGTGCGGGCGTCGGGTGGATGGCGGCCGGTGACTCGCCCGCCATCGTCATCGCCGCCGTTATCCGCCAGCGCTTGTGACGTCCGGGCCACAATGGCGAGCGCCGCAAGCTGTTTCGGACACCGGCACCGCCAAATGGATCGAAGCGGCGAACGCCCTCCAAACGTGGCGTATCTCCGGACCGCGCGATCACGAACCGGGACGGCCGGCCCCCTCGGGAAATCCGGTCTCAGTCAGCTTGACGGACAGCGCCCACAAACGCGCGGCCGCGTCAGGATCCACCGCATACGCCTTGACGCCCACGAACGGGGCGCCCGCCACCTCCGCGCGCACGGCCACGTCGCAATCCTCGCAATACAGGCCGCCGAGCCCATCGAGCAGCGGCGAAGTCGCCGCCCAGACCTGGGTGGCGGCGCCCTGGGCCGGTGTCTTGAATGTCGGATCCACTGGCGCGCCCTGCGCGTCGAGCCAGCCCTCCGCGATCATCTCGGCCCGGGTCAGGTGGCGCTGGAGCGGCGTGAAGATTTTTCCGGGATGCAGGGAGAAGGCGCGGATACCCCGGTCCCGTCCCAGCCGGTCGAGATGGAATGCGAACAGGGCGTTGGCGGTCTTCGACTGACCGTAGGCGTGCCATTTATCGTAGCCGCCGGAGAACATCACGTCGTTCCAGCGGATCGGCGAGAGGTGGTGCCCGGCCGAGGACAAGACAATCACCCGGGCGCCGCTCGCAAGCAGCGGTAGAAGGCGGTTGGTCAGGGCAAAATGGCCGAGATGATTGGTGGCGAACTGCGCTTCCCAGCCCGGCCCGACCCGCATCTCCGGGCAGGCCATCAGGCCGGCATCGTTGATGAGCCAGTCGATCGGCCGGCCAGCCTGCAGGACGCCCTCGGCGAAACGCCGGACGCTACCGAGGTCCGACAGGTCGAGGGCGTCGACCGTCGTCCGGGGAATATCCTGCGTGGCGATCCGGGCGGCGTCCGGATCGCGGGCGGCGACGAGGACCTCAGCGCCCGCGGCTGCGAGCGCACGGGTGGTCTCGATACCCAGGCCCGAATGCCCCCCGGTGACGACCGCAAAACGCCCCGTCAGGTCGCGCCCGGCCAGGACGTCGGAGGCGGTGCTGCGGGCGCCGAAACCGGATCCGAGCGGCGTTTGATGATCAATCATGGTCTTGCTCAAGGGCGGCCCGGCGATGCTGCCGGCGCGCGCAGACGATCGACCCGGAATGCCGGACGCTCCATGCTTAGGCGTCCGCGAATCCTGCGCGGGCGTCCGGTTCGCGCCATGGATCCGCTCTCCGACGTTCTCGCGATGCTCAGGCCCCAAAGCGTACTCAGCGCGGGGCTCGATGCCGGCGGCGCCTGGGCGATCCGCTTCCCCGCCCATGAAGGGATCAAGTTCAACGCCGTGATGCGGGGTACCTGCTGGGTTGCGGTCAAGGGCGAGCCCGAGCCGGTCCGGATGGCGGCCGGCGATTGCTTCCTGCTGACCCGGGGCCGCCCGTTCCACCTCGCCACCGACCTGACGCTTCCGGCGATCGAGTCCGCCGCGATCTACGACAACGCGGCCGACACGGTCGCGACCTGCAACGGCGGCGGCGACTTCTTCCTGGTCGGCGGACGGTTCTTCTTCGCGGGCGATGCGGCCGGCTTGCTGTTCGACGCGCTGCCGGCGATCGTGCCGATCCGGGACGCCTCGAACCAGGCCGCGATCCTGCGCTGGGCGCTGGACCAGCTGGCCGTGGAACTGCGCCAGGGCGCGCCCGGCGGCGCCCTGATGGCCGACCACCTCGCGCAGATCATGCTGCTGCAGGTGCTGCGGCTCTGGCTCGCTTCCGCGCGGCCGACCGGCTGGCTCGGGGCGCTCACCGATCCAAGGCTGGCCCGGGCGCTCACGGCCCTGCACGCGGAGCCGGCCCGGCGCTGGACCGTGGCGGAACTCGCCGCGCGCGCCGGCATGTCGCGCACGACTTTCGCGGCCACGTTCCGCGCGGTGGTCGGCCAGCCGCCGCTCGCCTATCTCGCCGGCGGGCGGATGCAGCGCGCCGCCGACCGGCTGCTACGCTCCGACGATCCCGTCGCCGCGATCGCGTATGCCGTCGGCTACGAATCCGAGACGGCGTTCCGCACCGCCTTCCGGCGGCACATGGCCTGCACGCCGATGCAGTATCGGCGGACAAAGGCCGCATTGTTGCTGCACCGCACCCTGGGCTAGACCGCAGGAACGATGTCCGAGACAGACGCCATGACGCCCTCCCTCTGGACCCGCCTGTCGAACCCGAGCCACTTCATGCGGTGGTCGGGCGTGCTGGTGCCGTGGCTCACCGCCCTGTCGCTCGGCGCGCTGGCGGTCGGCCTGTACCTGACCTTCTTCGCCGTGCCGCCGGACTACCAGCAGGGCGAGACCGTCCGGATCATGTACATCCACGTCCCGGCGGCCTGGCTCGGGGTGTTTTTCTACGGCGCCATGAGCGTGTCGGCGATCGGCACCCTGGTCTGGCGCCACCCGCTGGCCGACGTGGCGCAACGCGCCGCCGCGCCGATCGGGGCGGCGTTCACGCTGATCTGCCTGGTCACCGGTTCGCTCTGGGGCAAGCCGATGTGGGGGACCTACTGGGTCTGGGACGCGCGGCTGACCTCGATGCTGGTCCTGCTGCTGATCTATTGCGGCATCATCGCCTTGTGGCGCACCCTCGAGGAGCCGAACCGGGCCGCCCGCGCGGTGGCGATCATGACCCTCGTGGGCGCGGTGAACCTGCCGATCATCAAGTTCTCGGTGAACTGGTGGTCGACCCTGCACCAGCCGGCCTCGATCCTGCGCATGGGCGGCTCCAGCATCGATCCGTCGATGCTCTACCCGCTGCTGATCATGATCGGCGCCGCGACGTTGGGCGGGATCACCCTCCACCTCTACGCGATGCGCACCGAGATCATGCGCCGCCGGGTGCGGACGCTGACGATCCGCGAGGCCGAGCGCCTGGACCGCACGCAGCCCCGCCTCACGCCGAAGCCCGCCGGGATGCCGGTCGGGCAGCCGGTCTAGGACCTTACCGATGGATCTCGGCTCTCACGGCGGCTTCATCGTCGCCGCCTACGCCTTCACGGCCCTGGTCATGGCCGGGCTGGTCGGCAACGCCCTGCGGGACCGGTGGGCGCAACGGCGCGCCCTGAAGGGTTTCGGGGAGGAGCGGCGGTGAGCGGCGACGACATCACGGACCGGCCGCCCCCGGTCCGCCGCTCGTTGCTGCTGGTGCTGCCGGTCCTGGCGTTCGCCGCGCTGGCGGCGGTGCTGTTCCTGCGCCTGCGCTCGGGCGCCGACCCGGCAGCTCTCCCCTCCGCGATGATCGGCAAGCCGGTGCCGAGCTTCAGCCTGCCGGCGGTGCCGGGCCTGAAAGCCGGCGACGCCCCGGTGCCGGGCCTCTCCAGCGCCGACCTGAAGGGCCAGGTCACGGTGATCAACGTGTTCGCCTCGTGGTGCGCGCCCTGCCAGGTCGAGCACCCGATGCTGATGCGGCTCGCCCGGGAGCCCGGGATCCAGCTGGTCGGCATCGACTACAAGGAGCCGACCCCCGCCGCCGGCCAGCGCTTCCTGGCCCGGCACGGGGTGCCGTTCCGCGCGGTCGGCGCCGACGCCGACGGGCGCGCGGCGATCGATTTCGGCGTCTACGGCGTGCCCGAGACCTTCGTGGTCGGGCCCGACGGGGTGATCCGCGACAAGCTCGTCGGCATCCTTACACCGGAGAACTACGCCAGCGTGCTGGCGCGGATCCGGGCGGCCGGGAAGGTCGCGGAGGCGCGCTAACGTATCATCCCGAAAGGTCGCCGCCGGCTTTCGGAACAGGATGATACGCCATCAAGAGGCTTACTCGCCCGGTTGAGGCTCCTTGCGCTCGTAGCGGGTCAGCAGCGGCGTCTGCGCCAGGGCGAACACCACGGTGAGCGGCATGATGCCGAACACCTTGAAGTTCACCCAGAAATCCTCGGTCTGGGTCCGCCAAACGACTTCGTTCAGCGCCGCCAGGACGAAGAAAAAAAGACCCCAGCGGAAGGTGAGCTTGCGCCAGCCTTCCTCGGTGAGGCTGAACATCGAATCGAGCACCACCGACAAGAGTGAGCGCCCGAAGGCGAGCCCGCCGAGCAGCACGGTTCCGAACAGCGCGTTCACGATGGTCGGCTTGACCATGATGAAGGTCTTGTCCTGCAGCGCCAGCGTCAGGCCGCCGAACACCACCACCACCACGCCGGAGACGAGCGGCATGATCGGCAGCCGCCGCACCAGGACGTAGTGGATCGCCAGCGCCACCACGGTCGCCGCGACGAACACGCCGGTGGCCACGAACAGCTTCTGGTCGGGCGCGACACCGAGTTTTTCCGAATAGGCGTTGCCCAGGAAGAAGATGACCAGCGGCCCGAGTTCCAGAGCCAGCTTCACGAGCGGCGGCAGGTGGCGGCGGGGGGGCACGGATTCGATCTGCATGCGCGTCAGTTGGCTCGGATGTGGCACTCGCGTTAGGCTGGAGGCCGGGCTGGCGGATTCGGGGCTGTGTGGAACGGGGGGCTGACGATGTCCATCACGATCGACAACGCCGAGGTCGAGGCGCTCCTCGCCGACTTCACCGCCGCCACCCACCGCGCCGCGCCGGATTTGTTGCTCGAGTTGCTCCGACGGGAGCAAGCGCGGGTGGAGACGGCGGCGGAGCGCCGGATCGCTGAGGGCCTAGCGGCCGATGTAGCAATGCGGCGGCGCTTCAGCGCGAGTCCGAACGTTGATGCGCGGACAATCGACGAGATCCTCGCCTACGACGAGAACGGCCTGCCGGTATGAGTGCTACGGCGGTCATTGAAGGTTTCGGCATCTCCCCCGTCATTCCGGGGCGCCGTAGGCGAGCCCGGAATCCAGAGCCTCCGACGATTCCAGACCTGGAGCCGCCGATGGTTCTGGATTCCGGGCTCCGCTTCGCGGCCCCGGAATTGTCTGTTGGATGTCTGCTAGTTTGAGGGTGTTCCGCGCCAGCGGGATGCCTGGTCCGGGTGGCCACCCGGACCAGGCGCGAAGCGCCGACCGTCCCGGAATAGGGCTGCAACGCCCGT
>NZ_VRVD01000014.1:0-33734 GCF_008040015.1 Methylobacterium sp. WL18
CGGCCGAGCAGGAGCGTCCGGACGTGAGAGCCGCACGGGAGGCGTGGTTCGAGGGTCAACTCGACCTCGACCCCGATGCCGTCGTCTTCATCGACGAGACGGCGACCGCCACGAACATGGCCCGCACTTACGGTAGGGCTCCACGCGGCGAGCGCTGCCGGCTCCTCGTGCCCCAGGGCCATGTGTGGACGCCCCTTCGGGTGCAAGCAAAATCTCTGGACGGGCGCTGCGCGTGATCGGGTGCTGCCATGTGTCCGGCCTCTGATGCGGCGGGTTACATGCCGCGGGCCCGTATGGGAGTGCGAGAGTCGGGACCACATCACTACAGCGCGCTCGAAGCGCTTACCCTGAGCCTGGTTCTCCCAACTCCGTCTCACCGACGTTGCGCCATACCTGTCCGTTGACCTCCTCACGCCCTCCGACAGCCTCGCGTCCGCCCCGCCTACGCGGTGACGGCCGGAGCTCGGTAGATCCCACCCTTCGTCAGAAGGGCCCACGCGATGCGCGCGTTCTTGTTCGCCACAGCCACGATGACCAGCATCGGCGGCTTGCGCGCGAGCATTTGGCCAAGCCATGAGTCCGCCGGGACGCCCTTGCGCTTGGCCCAGCGTACGACTGCGCTGGCAGCGATGATCAGCAGACGTCGCAACGTCCGCTCGCCCATACGCGAGGTACGTCCGAGCCGCTCCTTGCCGCCAGTCGAGCGCTGCACCGGTGTCAGCCCGACCCAGGCGGCGAAGTCGCGGCCCGAACGAAACGTCTCGACGGGTGGGGCCAAGGCCTCGATGGCAGTGGCGATCAGCGGCCCGATACCGGGCACGCTCATCAGCCGCCGAGCCGTATCGTCGGCCTTCGCGCGCGTGGCGATCTCGGCATCGAGCGCTGCGGTCTGTTCCTGCAGATGGCGGAGCGCACAAACGAGCACGGCAAGGCTGGCGCGGGCGGCTGGAGGAATGTCCGAAGCGGGATCCTCAATCTGCGCGATCAACCGCTCGATATGGGCGGGTCCCTGCGGCGCGATCAGGCCGTACTCGGCAAGATGGCCGCGGATCGCGTTGATGAGCTTAGTACGCTGGCCGACCAGCACATCGCGAGTCCGGAAGATCACCGCGGAGGCTTGCTTGGCTTCGCTCTTCACGGCAACGAAGCGCATGGTCGGACGCTGCGCGGCCTCGCAAATCGCCTCGGCATCGGCCGCGTCGTTCTTCTGGCGCTTAACGAAGGGCTTCACGTAGGCAGGCGCGATCAGCTTGACCGTGTGGCCGAGCTTGCCGATCTCGCGGCCCCAATGATGCGCGCCGGGGCAGGCCTCCATCGCCACGAGGCAGGGTGGTTGGGCCGCAAAGAAGGCGAGTACTTGATCACGCCGTAGCTTCTTGCGGAAGATCGGGGCACCGGCAGCATTCGCGCCGTGCGCCTGAAAGACGTTCTTGGCCAGATCCAGGCCGATGGTGCTAACCTCTGTCACGGACGCCTCCCTCGGGTGGTTCACAAAACCACCACTTTGGCACGTCGATGCCGTCGGGGGGCGTCCACCCCATCATTACAAGACCATCACCGTCACCGCCGCCCTGCGCACCAGCGGCTTGGTCGCCACCACCCTGTTCGACGGGGCCACCAACGGCGCGCGCTTCCGCGCCTACGTCACCGACACCCTGGTCCCGGTGCTGAAGCCGGGTGACAACGTCATCCTCGACAACCTGCAATCCCATAAGGTCGTCGGCGTGCGCGAAGCCATCGAGGCGGCCGGCGCGCGGCTCCTCTACCTCCCGGCCTACTCGCCCGACTTCAACCCGATCGATCCTTCGACAGGCTCAGGATGAGGAGGCCTTCTCAAAGCTCAAGGCGCTGCTGCGCACCGCCGCTGCCCGAACCGTCCCAGACCTTTGGGCAGCCATCGCCCGGGCCTTCGCAGCCTTCACCCCAGCTGAATGCCGCAACTACATCACTGCCGCTGGATACGACGCTTATGACCCAAGCTAAACGGCAACAGCTCTAGGGTGTGAACCGCACCAAGCTCTTGCGAGCTCTGTGATTTTGTGATTCAGGGCCGCCGCGTGCAGCACGGAGGCGGCGATGGCGGAGCTGTTCTGGCTCTCGGATGCGCAGTGGGCGGTGATCGAACCGTTCATGCCGAAGGATCAACCCGGACCGGCGCGCAAGGACGACCGGCAGATCATCTCCGGCATCCTGCACGTGCTCACCTCCGGCTGCCGCTGGCGCGACTGCCCGGCCGCGTACGGCCCGCGCACCACCGTCTACAACCGCTTCAACAGGTGGTCACGGCGCGGCTTCTGGAAGGCCATGCTGGCGGCGATGGCCCAAGCCGGATGGTCGGGCGAGGCGACGGCCATCGACAGCACCTACGTGCGGGCGCACCGTTCGGCCCACGGCGGTAAAGGGGGGCGCGTGCGCAAGCCATCGGCCCGTCGCGCGGCGGCCAGACGACCAAGATCCACGCCCTCACCGACGTCCTCGGCCGGCCCGGCGTCCTCCTGCTGACGCCCGGCAACGCCAGCGATGTCACCACAGCTCCAGCCGTGCTGGCCGACACGCCCGGCCGGATCCACCGCTTGGCCGCCGACAAGGGTTACGACGCCGATTGGCTGCGCGCTGACCTGCGCGCGAAGGGCATCACGCCGATCATCCCGGGCAAGCGCGGTCGGAAGAAGAGGATCCGCCACGACAAGCGCCGCTACCGCGAACGCTGGCGGATCGAGGCGACCTTCAACCGCCTCAAGGATTTCCGCCGCATCGCCACACGATACGACAAGCTCGCCCGTAACTACGCCTCAGCCCTCGCTCTCGCCGCCGTCATCGCGTTCTGGTGCTGATCGAGTCCAGACCCTACGGCTTGGCGCGCCTATTTTGCTCGGCCAGGAGGTCGTCGTCGCGTTCGTCTATGACTGCGACGTGGCGGGAACCAGTCCATGCAGCTCGAACCCCGCCATCACCTCATGCTGGTCGTAGGGGTTGTGCGGATCGATCCAGAGGTGCTTCGGCATGGTAGGGGCTGGTTGACACCACCGGTTCGGCGAGGCGGGTCTCCTAGTCATGAGCCGTTACGAAGGCTTGAACGCTCATAAATGCCGACGGAAAGCCGTAAATGATTCCAGCGACCTCCGTGTCGTCGAACGGTGATGAGCTGTGTAGATGCTCTGGCTTCCAACCGGATCGGAGATCGAGGTGCGTTCCTCCCGCCGCACCAACATCATTGCCGTCGTTGCGCTTGCCCTCTGGCTGCCGCCAAACCTAGGCGCGGCCCAAACTGAGGGAGTTGAGGCACGAGCCACGGCTGCACGGCTTGCGGCCGAAGGCATAGCCATCGGCTCGCCCTCCGGCGCGGGAGGTGATCCGCAGACTTCGGTGGCCCAGCCCGTCTTCTCGGCCGGTCGTGCGGCGGAGGTGACGACCTCGTTCCAGCCCCTACTCGGGGCTGCAGGCGACCCGGGAGGATACCGCTCCTTCCTGGAACGCCACGGGATCACCTTCGGACTGATCACGGTGGCGGAGACCTACCGCGATGTTCGTGGCGGACTGCGACGCGGCTCTACAGGCCTGACGCTGCTCGATCTCGACGTCGACGTGGATCTCGACACCCTGGCCGGATGGAAAGGGACCACGGCCCACGCCACGGTTTACCAGATCCAGGGAAGCGGCACCTCTCGCTCGCGCGTCGGCAACCTCATGACCATCAGCGAGATCGAGGCCCTGCCCGCCTCGCGCCTGTCCGAACTTTGGCTGGAGCAAAGCCTGTTCGACGACCGGCTGTTCCTCCGCGTCGGCCAGCTCTCCGCTGACACCGAGTACATGGTGAGCCAGACCAGCATCCTGTTCACCAACGGCACCTTCGGCTGGCCGGCGATATTCGCCGCGAACATGACCGACGGAGGGCCGGCCTACCCGCTCTCGGCGCCAACCGTCCGCCTGAAGTACGTACCGACCCGGGAGCTCTCGTTCCAGGCGAGCTTGATCGACGGCACGCCCGGCGGAGGCAACCCGCGCTCCGGGATCGACCCGCAGCGCCGCAACCCGAACGGCACCCGCTTTCCGGTCTCCGATCCGCCGCTCGTAATCGCCGAAGTTTCATACGCCTACAATGCCCGCCCCGGCGACACCGGCCTGCCCGGCACCGTGACGTTCGGGGGCTGGCACCGGTTCGGCCGCGTCGATGCCCTCATGCCCGACCCCGTGAGCGGACTCGGCCGAAGGGTTTCGGAAGATTCTGGAATCTACGGGGTAATCGACCAGACGATCTACCAGGAGCCGAACGATCCCAACGACGGCGCCAGCGTGTTCCTGCGGGCCTCGGCGTCCCCCGGCGACCGCAACCTCGTGGATTTCTACCTCGACGGTGGCATTGCCTATCGCGGCCTTTTCCCCGGTCGCTCGGACGACACCCTCGGGTTCGGCATTGGCGTTACGCACATCTCCCGCGTGGCGCGGCGGCTCGACGCGATTGCCGCCCTGCAGAGCGCGACGCCCGCCCCACGCCGCAGCGCCGAGCTGTTGCTGGAGGCAACCTATCAGGCCGTGCTCGCTCCCGGCATCGCCTTGCAGCCGACCGTGCAGTACGTCGTCCATCCGGGGGGCGGAATCTCAAACCCCCGCGATCCCGACGGCAGCCGGGTGCGCAACGCCTTGGTGTTCGGCCTTCGCGCCATCACCCGCTACTGAGCCGCACGCGCTTCCTTGCTCAATCCCGCGGCGGCCGGATGCCCAGGACGCGGATCAGCGCGTAGGCGACGACCGCCGAGAGGCAGGCGATGGCGATGGCCACGGTGGAGCCGGCCTCGTTGTCCGCGAGCGGCAGGCTCTTGGTGTTCATGCCGAATAGCCCGGTCACGAGCGTCGGCGGCAGGAACAGCGCGGTGAGCACCGACAGCATGTAAAGCTGCCGGTTCGAGGCCTGCGCGAGATAGGAGGACAGCTCCTCCTGCATCAGACGGCTGCGGTCCGCGAGCAGGACCATGTCGCGATCAAGCGCGTCGAGCCGCTGCGCGATCCGGGTGGCCGCGGCGATGGCCGCATCCGGGACCTCTTCGTCGGCCGAAGCGGTCTCCAGGCGATGGAACACCGCGCGCAGTCCCAGCAACTGCCGGTGCAGCCGGACCGCGTCCCGACGGATCGGGCCGAGGCGTCGACGCTCGCCGCGAACGCGCTCGTCGAGGATGTGGTCCTCGATCTCGTCGAGCTCATCGGCCAGGCGAGCGCCGGTATCGGCCATCGAGGTCACGACCTGCCCGACGATGACGTCGAGCAGTTGGATCGGCGCCAGGATGCCGCGACCGTCAACAGCGGCGTCACGGGCGAGGTCCGGTCCGAGGACGGGATGTCGCCGGCCGCTCGCGAGCAGGCGCGGCCCCATGACGAAATGTAAGCGCCCGCCGGCGTCGATCCTGGGGCCTTCACCGGCCTCCCGTACGAGATCGGCCACGACGCCGCCGATATGGCCTGCCTCGACGATGAGGCGCTGGTGCGGATCGCTAGCGAAGGCCGCGGCTGCGAGACGGGGCGGGCCGAGGCGTCCTTCGTCGATCACGGCCGGCAATCGCGCGTCGTTCAGGTTGAAGTGCAGCCAGGTGAATGCCTCGCCGAAGTTCCCTGGGGCAGGCAGCGCCTCACCGTGCTCGACGAGGTGACCGCAGCCACTCTCATCGAAGCGCATCGCCCATAGCAGCCCCGGAAGCGCCGGCTCGTCGCACAGGCGACGAGCGGTTGTCGCGGTGCCGGCCTCCATCCGTCTCAGAACACGTGGCGCAGGATGAAGAACAGCGTCCCGGCGATGAGGATCGCGGCCGGCAGCGTCATGATCCAGGCCAGCGCCATGTTGCGCACCGTGGACATCTGCAGGCCCGAGCCGTTGGCCGCCATCGTTCCTGCGACGCCCGACGACAGGATGTGGGTGGTCGAGACCGGCAGGCCATAGAGCTCTGCGAGGCCGATGGTGCCCGCGGCCACGATCTCGGCCGAGGCGCCCTGGGCGTAGGTGAGGTGGGTCTTGCCGATCTTCTCGCCGACCGTGACGACGATCCGCTTCCAGCCGACCATGGTGCCGAGGCCGAGCGCCAGTGCGACGCAGACCTTCACCCAGCTCGGGATGTAGCGCGTGCCTTCGTTGAGGAGCTCGGTGTAGCCCTTCAGCGTCTTGGCCTCGGCCTCGGACAGCGTCGCGCCGCTCTTCGGCAGCAGGCGGATCGCGTCGGAAGCGAGGTACATGTCGTTACGCACGTTCGAGGTCGCTCCCGCCGGAACTTGCTGGAGCGAGCCGTAGCCCTTCACCGACGCCGCGATGTCGGTCGAGAGCGCGGACAGAGCACCGAACACCTCCGGCTTGTTGAGCTCCTTCGCCTTCAGCGCGTCGGCGACCGTCTTGCGGGCCTGGGCGGCGTCGGGCCGTACCCCGCCACCGGAATAGGTCGAGAACACCTTGCTGGCGGCATCCGAGGTCTGGACGAAGGCCGGAGTCGCATCGGCGTTCATGGTCCGGTTCAGGGCGTAGGCGGTGGGCGCCGCGCCGATCAGGATCAACATGATCAGGCCCATGCCCTTCTGGCCGTCGTTGCCGCCGTGGAAGAACGACACCAGGGTGCAGGTCAGGATTAGGAGGCCGCGGATCCACAGCGGGGGCGGGGCGTCGCCCTTGGGGGCCTCGTACAGGTCCTTGCGGCGCACGGTGAACTTGAGGGCGAGAAGCAGTAAGGCGGCAGCCACGAAGCCGCAGATCGGGCTGAAGGCGAGTGCCTTGAACACGCCGAGCGCCTGCGTCCAGTCGACCCCAGATGTACCGTCCTGGCCACCCATCAGCTGGTTGGCAAGGCCGACGCCCAGCACCGAGCCAATCAGCGCGTGCGACGAGGAGTTCGGTAGGCCGAGGGCCCAGGTCCCGAGGTTCCAGAGGATGGCCGCAATGAGCAGGGAGAAGATCATTGCGTAGCCAGCGCCCGAGCCGACCTGGAGGATCAGCTCCACCGGCAGCAGGGTGACGATGGCGTAGGCGACGGCGCCCGAGGACAGCAGCACGCCGAGGAAGTTGAAGGTCCCGGACCAGATCACTGCCACCAGCGGCGGCATCGAGTGGGTGTAGATCACCGTGGCCACGGCGTTGGCAGTGTCGTGGAACCCGTTCACGAACTCGAAGGCGAGCGCGATCAGCAGCGCGAGCCCCAGGAGAGCGAAGGCGCCCAGTGCTAGGGGCTCCTGGTGGACGGCGTTCATGTCGGCGATCAGACTGAACACCGCGTAGCCGAGCCCTGCGACGAGCACGAGCAGGAAGGCAATGATGCCTCCGGGATGAATGCCGTGATCGAGCTTGGGTTTACCGGCCATCACAGGCCCAACTGTG
This sequence comes from Methylobacterium sp. WL18, assembly GCF_008040015.1. Classification (NCBI taxonomy): domain Bacteria; kingdom Pseudomonadati; phylum Pseudomonadota; class Alphaproteobacteria; order Hyphomicrobiales; family Methylobacteriaceae; genus Methylobacterium; species Methylobacterium sp. WL18. The sequence goes on from NZ_VRVD01000014.1 coordinate 7,346, forward strand.
CCGGTCGGTGCCAGGATTGCGTCGGGCATGGGCACCTTGAGAATTTATTTCGCTGATCGGGGATTAAAGTGCCTCCGTGACGATGAGGTGACGGTCTAGAGGTATCGTGCTTATCCCGCGTGCCGAATTCCGGCCTAGGACCTTCCATTCGGGCGGAATACAATCGGAACCTAATTTTCCGCCCCTTGATGTCCAGGTTCTTGAATGCCGTTCTGTTCTTCGACATCAAATATCGCGATACGCAGCGTAATGCGGGACAGGTGAAAGGGCGTTGGCATTCGGGACGACAAGCAGGGAGCGAAGTGAGTCCAAGGGTGTCGGACATTCCATCGCGCTATGCGGTCAGCATTACATCCAACAGAATAGCTACGAGTGCCGTCGCGGAGACAGCGGAGGGACGGCAGATATTATCCCACGTGAGACGATTCATGACTTCCTCTGCGCGAATTTCTCCGATGAGCCAGATCTGCGGCTTGGCGATTATTCGGACATCATGATGAACCCGATGCGCCCGGTCCGAACGCCTTGGTTGGCTGTCGCTAGACCTGACGGACTAACCGTGCGCTTCACTCAGGTCCGGGAGCGGCATGCGGTTCAAGATCGAGCGGAAGTTTCTGATGGCGAACGAACGGTGGCGGGACGCAGCATAGGGCGCCCGTAACCTCAAGATGGACTGGTCGGCCAGTTCGCGCGCGGCAAGGTTCGCGTACCGCTTGATACGGACCGTGCCTGGCTGACGGTAAAAGGTAGCCGCGTCCACGGGGGCATCACCAGACCGGAGTTCGAGTACGAGATCCCGCCCACCGACGCCGAGGCGATGCTGCAAGATGTCTGCGTCAGGTGCCTGATCGAGAAGACCCGGTATTGCGTTCCATACGCCGGTCTGAGTGGGGAGGTGGACGTCTTCCGGGGCGCGCTCGCGGGCATCACGCCGGCCGAAGTCGAACCCACGCATGAGGCTCAGACGTTCATCAAGCCCGATTGGATCGAGGAGGAAGTCACGGCCGATCTCCGCTTCCGGCAGTCGACGCTCGTGCATCTATGCAGCTAAATCAACCGACCGGTGACCCTGGCCGACGTGCTGGCTCTCCGGCCGTCCGACCGGTAGGTCGCGAGGCATCGGGCAACGCGATCGACTTCGAAGCGGCATCGGAAAACATGTGGCCGACCGTGTTCCGCGCTCCGGCGAGCCACGTTAGACCCGGCCACCGAGACACTGTGCGAACTTCTCGACCAAGGTCAGGCTCAGACCGCCCTCGCGGGATTGACGCGAAGTCCTTACCGTCGATCACCACCGTGAGGCAAAACACGCCGCAGTCGGAATGCCGCTTGATCACCACGCTGATCCGGCCGCTGCCATCTAGGTCGAAGGCGTAAAGGCTGCATCTCCTTCCTGCCTAGACATACGCCGTCCCGGCCAGCGCAGCCTTAGTCGCTGCGATGCCGCGATCGCCTTGGTGGGTCCAGTACCATCAGCACCGCTCGGGCGCGGATCTCGGGGGAATATGGTGGGGGTCACTTCGTCATCGCTCCATCCTCTCAAGCGTGGGAGCCTCCGGGAAACCTGGCATGGTTCAGCCCGACTAACCCACCGGGTGTACGATCAGTCCTGACAACAGCATGCAAAACGCCTCGGCAGCTGTGGGTATCGTCCGGCCTGCTTTCTTGATCAGGCAGACCGGACGCTTGAAGTGCGGATCATCGATCGGACGCGAATGAAGTTCGGGCTCAGCCCGTATCTCACGCGCCGAGCCAGGTAGGATCGTCAGGCCGAGGCCGGCCCGAACCATGCCGACTGCGGTCATCATGTAAGTCGCCTCGCAGGCCACGATGGGGAGCCGACCAGCTGCGGTAAATGCCAAATCGACTACGGTCCGCACGCTCGTGGCAGGATCCATCAATATCAGAGGATACGCGGCCAGAGTTTCGACGGTGACGTTCGGCAACACGCTGATCGGATTGTCGCGGGGATAGACCACGTGCAAAATATCATTGGTCCGATGCAGCACACTGATCTCCGGATCGCAGATATCGCCGCCGACGATACCCAGATCGACTACCTCGCTTCGTACGAGGTCGAGCACCCGTTGCGCGATCACGTCTTTGATCACGAACTTCATGCGCGGATGCGCGGCACGAAAGAGAGCGATCGCCTCCGATAGCGAACTCGCCGCGAAGGATGGCAGCGTTGCGACGCGCACAATCCCGTGGCGTTGAACTGCAAGATCGCGGGTGTCGATCACTACCGCGTCGAGGTCCCGCAGGACCCGAAGAAACACCGGCAGCAACTCGCGGCCAAGGCGCGTCGGCGCGACCGTGCGGCTGGTACGGTCGAGGAGACGTGCGTCGAGCATCTCCTCAAGGCGCTGAACCTGCACCGTGAGCGCAGGCTGGGACAGGTTCAGCAGGGCGGCGGCGCGGGTGAAGCTTCCGGCTTGGACGACGGACACAAAGGCCCGCACCTGTCGCAGATTGAGATCCATAATCTCCGGCTATCCCTGCCATCCGATCTTTTCAATTGCATCATGCAGTACCTCACCGTTTTCTGGTCGGGCAGAAGCGCGGACTCAAACAGCGCTGCAGTCCATCGGGAGGAACAGATGCTGGCCTTGCTCGGCTTGTGCACGATTGCGCTGCTGCTCGCCGTGATCCTGACCAAGCGCATGTCCCCGCTTGTGGCCCTGATCGTCATACCGGTGGCGGCCGCGCTGATCGGCGGGTTCGGGCTCGACACCGGCAAGTTCGTCCTGACCGGATTGCAGAACCTCGCCGGTGTCGTCGGCATGTTCGTGTTCGCGATCCTGTTCTTCGGCATCGTCAGCGACGCAGGAATGCTCGATCCGATCGTCGATCGGATCCTCGCTGCTGTCGGGACGCGCCCGACCCGGATCGTGCCGGGGACCACCCTGCTTGCCCTGCTCATTCATCTCGATGGCTCGGGCGCGGTGACCTTCCTGATCACCATTCCCGCAATGCTGCCGCTCTACGACCGGGTCGGGATCGACCGGCGGATCCTGGCATGCGCCGCGTCGATGGCGGCGGGAGTCAATTTCCTGCCCTGGACCGGGCCGATGATCCGCGCCTCGGCTGCGCTTAAGCTGCCGGTCCCGGAAATCTTCTCGCCGTTGGTGCCGGTGCAACTGGTCGGCTTGGTTTTTATCTTCGCCGTCTCGTACTGGCTCGGCCTGCGGGAGGAGCGTCGTCTCGCGCTTGCTCCCGGTACCGCCGCCGCGGGGATCGCCCCCGGCTCGGCTACGATTGCCCGCACGCTGAGCGATGCAGAGCGAGCCTTGCGCCGTCCGGGCCGGTTCTGGATCAACATCTTACTCACCGTCGCCATTCTCGGGACGATGGTGTTCATGGCCGAGAAGGTGCCACCGGCCCTGATGTTCATGCTCGGCACGGCGCTGGCGCTGATCATCAACTATCCGCAGGTTGACGCCCAGCGTCAGCGCATCGACGCGCATGCCAAAGCCGCGATCCTAATGGCCTCGATTCTCCTGGCCGCCGGCGTGTTCACCGGGATCATGCAGGGCACCGGCATGCTCAAGGCGATGGCCCAGACCGCCGTGACCTTCGTGCCGCCGGAAATGGGCGGCCACATCCCCTTCGCGCTGGGCCTGGTGTCGATGCCGCTGTCGATGCTGTTCGACCCGGACTCGTTCTACTTTGGCGTCCTGCCCGTCGTATCCGAGGTCGCCCACCAGCTCGGCGTGCCGCCGGTACAGGTCGCGCAGGGCGCGCTGTTAGGTCAGATGACCACGGGCTTTCCTGTGAGCCCGCTGACGCCGGCGACCTTCCTGGTCTGCGGCCTGACCGGGATTGATCTCGCCGACCACCAGAAGTTCACCTTCCCGTTCCTGCTCGCGGCCTCGGTGGTGATGACCTTCGCCTGCGTCGTCCTCGGCGTCTTCCCCCTCTGACAGCGGAGATCCGTCCATGAGAACCGTCCGCTTGGGCGCCGGCGCGGGCTACGCCGGCGACCGTATCGAGCCCGCAGTCGAACTCGCAGAAAGGGGCGAGATCGATTATCTCGTGTTCGAGTGCTTGGCCGAGCGCACAATCGCGTTGGCTCAGCAGGCCAAGCTGCAAGACCCGGAGGGCGGTTACGACCCGCTGCTGGAGGCTCGCATGCGGGCGGTGCTCGCGCCGTGCCGGGCCCGCGGCATCCGCATCGTGACCAACATGGGCGCGGCCAACCCGATCGCCGCCGCGCAGAAGACCCAGACACTGGCGCGGAACCTCGGTCTTACCGGGCTGAGGATCGCCGCCGTCACGGGCGACGACCTGCTCGACGCGGTGCGAGCCGGCGACTTCACACTGGAGGAGAGCTGCGCGCCAGCGGCCAGCCTCGGCAACCGCATCGTCTCGGCCAACGCCTATCTCGGCGCGGCCCCGATCGTCGCAGCCCTCGCGGACGGGGCCGACGTGGTCGTCACCGGCCGCGTCGGCGATCCGGCCCTGTTCCTCGCTCCCCTGGTTCACGAGTTCGGCTGGGCGATGGACGATTGGAAGCGCCTGGGCCGCGGCACCCTCGTCGGCCATCTGCTCGAATGCGCCGGCCAGATTACCGGCGGCTACTTCGCCGATCCCGGCTGCAAGGACGTCCCAGGTCTGGCGCGCCTCGGCTTTCCCATCGGTATCGTGGCGGAGGATGGGACAGTCGAGATCACGAAGGTCGACGGATCAGGTGGCCGGATCAGCCTCGCCACCTGCAAGGAACAGATGCTCTACGAGGTGCACGACCCGGCCCGCTATCTCCAGCCTGATGTGGTCGGCGATTTCTCCGAGGTCGAGATGGAACAGATCGGCCCGAATCGCGTGCGGGCGACAGGTGCGACGGGCTCGCCGGCGACTGGGTTCCTGAAGGTCTCAGTCGGGTACGTCGACTCCTACATCGGCGAGGGGCAGATCTCCTACGCCGGAACCGGCGCCCTGGCCCGAGGTCGGCTCGCCCTTGAGGTGGTGCGTGAGCGCCTTGCGCTCACTGGCGTGGTGGTGAGCGAGTTGCGCTGCGACCTGATCGGCGTCGATAGCCTGCACGGGGAGGCGCTGTCGGGCGGGCGGGAGCCATACGAGGTCCGGCTCCGCGTCGCCGGTCGCACCGAGACCCTCGCCGAGGCGGTGCGTATCGGCAACGAGGTCGAGACGCTCTACACCAACGGGCCGGCCGGCGGCGGCGGCGCCTGGAAGTCGGCACGCGAGGTGGTGGCGGTGCAGTCGGTCCTTGTCCCGGCGACGCTCGCCCGGCCGCGCGTGCAGTTCGTTGAAGCCTGAGAGCCGGGAGACTCAAGAATGAAGCTGCGCGCGCTCGCCCACTCCCGCACCGGAGACAAGGGCAATACGTCGAACATCGCGCTGATCGCCTACGACATGGCGGATTACGGGCATCTCGAGGCGCATGTCACGCCCGAGCGGGTGAAGGAGCACTTCTGCGAGATCGTGATCGGCGAGGTCATCCGCTACGCGCTACCCAAGATCGGGGCGCTGAATTTCGTGTTGAAGGGCGCCCTGGGCGGCGGCGTGACGCGCTCGTTGGCGCTAGATGCACACGGTAAGGGGCTGGGCTCAGCACTGCTCGATCTGGATATCCCGGACCGAACCTGAACGGACATTGTGCGCATCGAGTGAAAGCCGTTGACCTGTTTGATCTCAGCTGTGCGGCGTTGGACGCGGGTAGCTACTAGGATGAGAGTTCCTGACGTCCGCTTCAGGGGATCGCCGATGGTGTTTCGAATGACCGATTTGGGCGCAAACCAGAACGTCTGATTTCAAGTCACAGACAGGGTTCCCAAAGAGCCGGCGGCGGTTCCAGAATGCAACATGGAACAGACATGCTGACGCTAGATGGGGCCGCATTCAGGAGCTCTCATCAAGGCTCCGTATAAAATTGGTATTTCTTCGGTTGAACACGAGGATAGCGGCAGTAACGTCCCGAGCATGAGAAATTACGGAGCTCGCATGTGAGGAGACGGAGATGAGTGTGTTGAAGACGTTTAATTTGAGTGCGGCTGTTCCCACTGCGTCGGCCAACGATCCACTGAGTCGTGCACGGGACAAGCTGCTGGCACAACTGGCCGACCAGCGGTACATGGTGAGCGCTTCGCTGGAAGGCCGCCTGTATGAGCCGCCCAAGATGTTGAGCGTGAAGCGATAGGCTCCGCCGCGGGATAGCATGGCTGAGCGGGCGATGGTGTCGGCGAACGGCACGCCGAACAGGTCGCGGGTGGCGAGGGCGATCGCGGTCATGTTGCCTCCGCGATGGCGAGCGCTTCGACGCGCACTAATTGTGAGCCCACATGAAGATCAGACTGCCTCGCGTCGTGCTGACAGCCCTGGCTGTATTGGGCCCAGCGACGGCTGCCCCAGCCCAGACTCGACCGTCGAGCGTGACTCTGACCTGCGCTCAGGCGTCCGGCTTGGTCCGCGCGCGCGGGGCCCTGGTCCTCGGCACCGGCGGGCAGACTTACGACCGTTTCGTGAGCGACGTCGGGCACTGTGATTCCGGTCAAGCAGCCCGATCTGCCTTCGAGCCGACGCGGGACAACGCGTCCTGCCTGATCGGCTACACCTGCTACGATCCAGGAGGGGGACGCGGCGGAGGCTGAATAACGATGGTTCTCGCTCATGCCGCCCCCGTAATGTCGTGGGCGTCGGCCGGGACGCGCGGCTGGCCGCGAACAGCGAGACCTCCTAAAGGATGAGCAGACGTACCAGCAATGATAGCCGTATACTGCATCATCGTGGCGTGGAGATTGTCGTTTTGCATCTTCAAAGCAGTAATGAAGCCGCAACTGAGCAGATCGTAGCCCACCTGATGAGAGAAGCTCTGATCGAATTCGCCGTTGTGATACGGAATGGCAGTTCTACAGAGGCGCGAAACTATCTGGCCACACTTGAGCAACGGCTCGCAGCGGCTCTGCTCCGAGTCTGGCAGGAGACTTCGGCTGGCCGCAGCCGACCCGATCTTATCGCAGCTGTGGCCTTGCGGCTGAGAGAACTGATCCGAGAAGGAGATCCGTGCGGATCGCAAATGGGACGGGCGGCCTGAGAGGCACTCACCCATGGCGCACCTCCCCGCCGAAAAGATCCCCCTTCGCGCCCTCTGCATCAGCCTCCGCGCGAAGCTTGCGCGCGATCGCCTGCATGAGCGCGATCTGACGGTCGGCAAGCGTCTGCTTAATGCGCTTGGCTTCGACCCATCGCGGGTAGGCCCGAAGGCGCTGCGCAAGCTCGCGCTCGGCGCAGGCGGCAAGATCGGCGGCAGTGAAGGCCAGCTCAACCACAGGCGCCTCCCGTCTTAAGGGCGGAAATACCGAATTCGACGCTACAATTGGCCATGAGATCCGTGCCTCTATTCATTTCGGTAATGTTTTGGGCCTAAGTCGGACCGTGTTCGTAACCACCTCGCGGGCATTTGATGACGAAGGTTCGTTGGGCCCTCCTAGCAACGTCCGCATTGTTTCTAGTGTTCGGGGCGATCCTGGCTTACTCCGGTCAGCCCGTAGAAGAAGCAACAGCCGGCCATCTTATAAAGATCTGGGCGCTTTCTTTTGCGTCGTTCTTTGCGTTTTGCATGTCGTTTCTGAAGGGCTAGATTTCAGCGCGTGATGGTGCTGGAGTCGGCCATGCTGCAACTCCGCGGCTTGGGTTAGTGTTTGCTTGTGGCCAGGTGCCTCAAAGCGCCCTAGGTCCCGGAGCCACCCTCCGAGAGACCCGTCATGGCCATTCCCACCACGACCGAAGTTGCCGACGAGCCGAACGACGACATGGCGATGATCAACGGACTCATTGCACGCAAAGAGGCCGGTGAGCCGGTCGATGCGGACATCCTGGCGCTTTTGACCGACATGGAGCAGGTCGGGCTGACCAATACGGAAGCCTACGTGGCGCTGGACGCCTACCGGCCCGGATCGGCAGTCGGCGCGACAGGCGGAGAGGATGAGGCTGTGTCCGAGGCGTAGCCGACGAGGCACCGAGCTCCGCCCATGCGAGCGGTGCGGGATCGGCCGCAGGCCCGTGTCGATGGGAGGCGCGTTCATGCCGCTGCTCCATCGCTATCGACCAGGATGTGCGCTGGCGCATGCCGAACAGCGTCAGCCGCCGCCAGATACGATCCAGCAATGATGCTGGAGGCAGTCATGGATCGGTCGGATAACGTCATGCAGCTGCACCCGCCGAGCACGCGCAATCGAGCTGTCGCTCGTAGCAGGCACGAGCCAGAACGGGGCCTCGCCGATGTGCTCGTAGTTGGCGGGGCACTGACCGGTCTGATGCTCATCGCGCAGCAGCTCGTGCTCGGATTGAGCGCTGGATGAGGATCGGTCCTTGATCCGCTCCTTCGTTGTTCGCCGGGGCGCACGCGCTGCCACCCCCGTCGAACCGCGAACCCGCTCGCGCCGTTGTCGAGCCGATGCCCAATTTGACGATTCCCCTGAGCTCGGCTGTCGTGTTCGTCGGCGTCGGCTGGCTGATCGTGCACGCGGGTGAGCAGTATGCCGACGCGATCCGACACACTCTGTCGGTGTTCGTGCTGATGCTCGGAATGCTGGCCCTGATCGGTGTGATTGCAGAACTGCGCGCCGGCATGGGCGTGGACCGGATGTCCCATCGGATCGAGGCCCGGTCGCAGGCCGACGCTGCAAGCCCGGCGCGCTTCGTCAGGAAGCTCGACGCGGGGCTGAACCCGTAAGGCGCCCAGACCGTTGGCGATCGCCGCAGCGGCCGCCTGGATCATCTCGCGCGTAATGGTGCTGGACTCCGCCTTAGCGTCAGGCCTCCACCACGTCGTAGGTCGCAGCGAAGATGTCGGGCTTGCAGGGATAGATCTCGCCTTGAACGCCGCGCAGGATCCAGTCGCCCGGAAGCGCCAGATGCACGCCTTCAAGGGTGCGGATCTTCAGCCCATCGTCATCCCAGAAAACCTCACCGTCGGCGCCATCGGGTCGCTCCATCGCGTCGGTCAGCCAGCCGGTCGGATCGGTCTGGAACACCGGGAACGGGCCAGTGTCGTCGTGATCCATCTGCGTGTGCAGGATGGCCTCAATCTCGACAGGCTTCTTGTGAAACTTGGGCATCAGCTCACTCCTAGTTGAACGGGTATCCGAACGTCGCTCCTGACAACCCCATGCCCGATTCGATCCGGGCCGGCCTCTGGCACGTCTCGATCTCGATCGTGTCCCACTGCGCCAACCGGGAATGGACCGATCCGGTGGCTCAATTCGACATCGAAGTGACCGGCTCATGTGCGCCTGGCTGACTTCGCTCCTCGGCGCTCTCGGCGTCGGCCATTACCGGCCCAGCGCCTACGCGTCCGATCCGATCCGATCATGATGATGCTGTTCGTCTCAGCATGGTCGACGACGTCGATGGCCTGCTTCGCGATCGGCGCCAGCCTGATGTGGCGGCGCTGGAAGCACATCACGATGAGCGCGAACGCGGCGTCGGTCTGACGATCCTGCAGGCGCGCGACCATGCCGAGTCGCTGCTGATGCTGCGCACCGGCCGAGCGGCGGCGTGGTACGAGGACGATGTCCTGCTCGCCGGGGCGCGGGCAACGGCTTTGGATCCGGCAGCGTTGGCGTTCCTGCCGGCATCATCAGGCGTCGACTACTACTACGGCCTCATGCTCCCGCGCGACGATCCTGAGTTCAAGGCACTCGTCGATGGAACCGTGAAAGCGCAGATGGCCTCCGGTACGTTCGCCAAGTTGTACGAGCGGTGGTTCCTCACGCCGATCCTGCCAGCCGGAGACAGAACCAAGACTTGCCGATGAGCGAAGCGCTGCAGTTCCGCGTCAAGAACCTGAGTGACGCACTGAAACCCTGAGTGTGAGATCCGACCGGATCGGGAAGACGAAAGTGCGGTTGTGGCGCGATCCCGAACCGCTACCTAGCTCGTATTAACGTCCGCGCCTGAGCTTTCGCCTGGGGCAGCTGAATGGCCGCAATGGGCGCAAAGCAGAACGACCGGTTTCGCGCTCATCGGCGATTCGGCATGGCGTAGTCTGGCCGAAAGCGGCACGTCCGCTTCTGAGGCGGTTCCTTGCAAGGCAGACGTCCCCCTACGGCCCCACCCTGCCTTACCCACTCATCCTCATCGAGCAGAAGCATACAGTCTTCGCATAGCTCTCAAAGCGGCTTCGCTCTAGTTGGGCACTGTCCGGGGCGAATTAATTCCCAATGATGCTTGCCTGTCGTCACCAAAAGCGCACCGACCAAATCCACGAACATTGAAGATAATGTTTATAAAGCCCAATCGGATGGATAAATCCATACGGAGGCGTTTTCGCGAGTCAGGACCAAACGTCGGTCTCAATTGCTAAGCGCTTAGATTCAGCCGATAGCGATATGCATCTCCCCGGAATAGGCCCTCAACGTACTCGATCATGACCGAGTCCTGATTGTAACTGTGACGCTTGATCAGGAGGCATGGGAGGGGCTGTTCGAAGTCGAAAATCTCGCATTCGTCCGCTGTCGGCATCGTCGCCTCCACCGTCTGCTCGCAGCGCACGAGACGGCCGCCCGGATGCCCGCCTAGGAAGGCGTACACGGAGCCGGAGAGATCGCCGGTCTCAAGGGCAGGTACGGCGCGGATGTTGTACCAAGCGACCTCGCGTGACATCGGCACGCCGTCGCCGGAGCGAACGCGCGTCAGGCGCAGGAACGGGGCCGTCGAGGGCAGGCCGAAGATTGAGGCGATGGAGCGGTCCTCAGTGACCGCCCGTTCCAGTATGCGCGAAGACGGGATCTTCCCCAACTCCCGCATTTCCTCGGTGAAACCCTTGAGCCGGTCCATGCCTGGGCGTACGGGCTCGGGGGGACGGCGCACGAGGAAGCCGGAGCGCCCGCGCGGCACGAGGAGTTCGCCGTCACTCAGCTCGGCGTAGGCGCGCTGGACAGTGACGCGGCTGACACCGAGGCTATCGGCGAGCTGGCGCTCGGCCGGCAGTATGACGCCCGGCGGCAGCGAGCCCGACAGGATCAACTCGCGCAATTGGCTCTCAATTTGCCGGTACAGCGGCATCGCAGTATCGCCGCGCAGGCGTAAGAGAGAGAGCACCGAGGGACGCTCGCCTTCCGCGAGGTCTGGGCTGACCTCACCGTTTATCGTCCGATTTTTAAGGCGCACGTCTGATCGACCTCCGATACAAATGCTTATATCGGATGAGCTCGGAGTGCTCCATGCGTGTCTTCGTCATTGGAAGCTTCGTGATTGCCTGCTCGGTCAAAGTCGCGCGGCTGCCGCAGGCAGGTGAGTCCCTCGATGGCTTGGCCTTCCTGGCCGAGCCCGGCGGCAAGGGCTTCAATCTCGCGATCGCCGCGCGCCGGCTCGGCGTCGCAGTGGATGGACTCTTTGCCGTCGGCACGGACGTGTTCTCCCCAGTGGCCCGCTCGACCTTCGCGCAAGTCGGGTTCTCCGAGGATATGCTGGTACCGCATGCAGGCTCGACGGGTGCCGGCGTCGCCTTCGTCGATGCAACCGGCGAGAACTGCCTAGCAGTTTGCCTCGGCGCCAATTTCGCCCTCGGTGCGGAGGACGTCCGAGCCGTCGCCGCACGTATTCGGAAGGCAAACCTCGTGGCAGCGACTTTCGAATCGCCGGACGCTCCCATCCGCGAGGCCTTCGCCCTGGCTCGAACGCTGGGCCTCCGCACTCTGCTGAACCCCTCACCGGTGCGCCCCATCGACCCGGCGATCTTAGCCGACACTAGTATCCTCATCGTCAATGCGGTTGAGGCCGCGGACCTGGGCCTTGGAACTCCCGACGCCATCGCCCACGCCCCAGCCGCGACACCGGCTATTGCCGCCCTGCTCCACGGCGGCCTAGACCTCTTGGTAGTGACCCTCGGAGATCGCGGCGCGATGGCGTTTCGCCCTGGGCTGCAGCCCCTACGCCAGTTGGCCTTCGCGGTGGCGGCAGTGGATACGGTCGGGGCGGGGGATGCATTCACGGCCGGGCTAATGGCGGGCCTGCTCGCAGAAGTACCGCTCGACGCGACCCTGCGCCAGGCCGCGGCTTGCGGTGCGCTCACCACCTGCCAGTTCGGTGCCTTCGACGCTTTTCCGACCGCGCACGCGTTGGCCACCTTTCTGGACAACGCCGCACGATAACTCACGTCGCACCAAAACAATGTGCCGTCTGACCGCTAAACATCGAGAGTGAGGCGACGATGCTCAGCAATTCCGCCTGCCGCTTGGTCCCGGTTTTGTTGAAGATCGAGGTGAGCTGAGTGCGAACAGTGCTTGTCTGGACGCCGACGCTCTCGGCGTAGCTCTGCAGGCGTAAGCCCCCGGCCAGCGCCTGGAGCAGGCGTGTCTCAGCTGGGGTGAGGTCGAACAGCAGGTTGAGGAGGCCGTCGTCCGGAGCTGCCCGCGCGCCAACGTGCACAAGGATGACTAGTACCGCCGAAGCACCGAAGACGTCGCCGGGGTGCCGTTCTAAGCGCATGACATGAGCGATTTGAGGGCGGTCGTCAGCATAGCTGCGTACCGGCATAGTCTGTGCCGTGTGTTGGCCATTGATGACCCTGTCGATCGCGTTCTGCAGCAGTTTGCCGTTGATCACGCTCTTGAATAGGAAGCCGCCGTGCTGGCCCGGGGGCAGGACCTCCGCCCGCTCCTGCAGACGGGCATTTATGGTGAGCACCCGCCCCGAGGCCGATAGGACCGCAGCGGGAACCCCGATCTGATTGAGCATCATGGTGGTGACGCGAGTGCGTTCGCAACCGAACTGGGCGCTGAGCTGGCAAGCGCGCACAAAATGGGGACGCAGAGCATCGAGCTTATGTAGGATGGCGGCCTCATGGGGACCGGTTTGGGCACGGCGTTCGGCGGTGACGATCGCGACATCGCCGGTAGGCAGGGGAATCGTTGTCCCCACTTGCCAAAACGTCTTGTCGACTTCGCTGGGCCGACCGTCATAGGAGCCCGGTACGAGGTCGACGTCGCGCATGAAGCCGGCATGGGCCTGGACGCGCCATTGTGCCGTGCGCCCGCTGCCACCCCAGGAGGCCGCGGCCGTGTGCTCACGTAGTCGCTGCTCGAATGCTGGCGAGGCAATCCAGCGGGGCATTCCGACGGGGGGCAGCACCATGAGCACAGCGCCATCCGAATTCGCCGTATCACCGAGAGTCTGGAGGACGTCTGGCCAGAGCTCCGGGGTGCCCGCAGCCTCGTAGATCCGGTCGATAAGAGCTTCCCGCACCGGCACGCCCCACGATGGTCTGAGTGATCGCAGTAAGACCAATATCAGTCCAAAACTGACAGCGGTATCCTTCAAACAGATGATGCTTTTGGTGAGGGACGGTGCGCCGAGCACGTTTTCAGTAAGCCCGCCGTCCGGACGCACCAGCGGGCGCGGCAACGCGACCTCCGCAAACTAAGGCGAGACTGTGTAAGCACCTGAGGAAACTCTGCTTTCTTGCACGGGTGGGACGTAGGCCGCAAGCTTATCGCGGTACAGGCAGTGTTATCCGCCAGACGGCGGATGATCAGTTTTCAGCCATCCTTAAATTGTCGGCACACGGGAGGAGCAACCATGAAAACAGTTGCCGCAAGCCTGATTGTTGTCTTGTCCTGCACCGGGGCCTGGGCCGACGATTTGAACGACCTACCAGAGCTCGCCTGCGCGCAAGCTTCCTCGGCCGTAGAGCGCGCGCAGATTGGGTGCCCAGACGCGAACAACGCGGCGGCTGAACCCCGGGGGGCCGCTTCGCCTCTCGACCGCGCGGAAGACGACTAAGCGCATTCCCGGCGTCATGGGCGTCATCGCCACGGCCCTATTCGCGGGGGCGAGCCTTGGCCTGTCCATCGCCGCGCCGATCGGACCCACGAGCTTACTTTGCATCCAGCGCACATTGTCAGGGGGCCTGCCCGCTGGCCTTGCCACCGGGCTCGGCGTCGCCACCGTGCATCTGACATACGGGACTTTGATGGCGCGCTGGAGCAACGACTTGGCCGCGGCGTTTTCGAACGGGGCCGTGCTCTCCCTAGTTTCGGGAGCGGTGCTACTCGCCCTCGCGGTCCGAATTCTTCGCCGCGGGTCGGTGTTGCGCATGAACAGCGAGCGCCGACACACCCTGGCCGCGAGCTACGGCAGTGCCATCGCGCTAGCCCTTGCGAATCCAGTCACCCCCGTGCTGTTCCTGGCCGCAACACCGGCCCTGCTCGAGCACGGGACCGCGCCACTATCGGTACTGGCGGCCGGCGTTTTCCTGGGCTCGTTCGGCTGGTGGGTTGTGTTCAACACAGCCGTGTCGATGTTCCGGCGCTGTGTCACCAGTCATGTTCTGAACCAGCTGAACATGGCCGCCGGCCTCCTCCTCGCCGTACTAGCATTGAGCCTAATAGTTCGGGGATTAGACCAAAGTACGGTAGCCCATTTGGATGGCACCGGTGAGGGCATGAACTCGGGACAATTGGTCGGACTCTAAGATAGTTCTGAGCCGCCGCGTGGGACAGACTGGCCCATCTCAACGACATCACCACTGGCCATGCGATCCTCCGCGAGTCCCCCGGGGTGAGTCGTTGAATGCACCCTAGCATTACAGTTGCGTTTTTTGGCTTTTCCGTCGTCGGCGTGTTTTGCTGGGCTTACGGCGGTGACGCCCTTTGGCGTCTGACGCTCGGCGTTTGAGATGAGCGTTTCGGGCAGCCGCCTGATGCGCGCGTCGCCAGAGCGACCACGCGATGACGTGGGCGGGCTGGATGCGCCGCTGCGCCAGCCGTACGGCGAGGCGGCGGATCTCCTGGACCGACCAGCGGATCAGTGAGCGCGCAGCCTCGGGGGGCGTGATCTCGTCCTGGCTCGTCTTTTTGGGGGCGGCGCGTTGGCGTGATGGCGGATCACCGCCAGCAGGGCGAAGGCCATCATCACCAGGCTGACGTGCCGGTGCCAGCCGTGCCAGGAGCGGGTCTCGTTGTGAGCGAGCCCAAGCTCGGTCTTGGCGGTCTCGAACGCGTCCTGGATCGTCCAGCGCTGGCCCTCGACCGCCACCAGGGTCGCGATCTGCGTGCCGGCCGGGCACCAGGTCGTGAAGTATGCCCGCTCGCCATCGCTCAGGCTGCGGCGGATCAGGAGCCCGCGCGTCCACACGCTGGTTTGGTCGTCGTCGGCGCCAGCGAGGTCGGCCAACTCGCAATAGGCCCAGTCGTACAGTCGTGCGCCCTTGGTCCCCTCTCCCGCCGACAGGCGCGCCCAGGCCGACGGAACGAGGCTGTTGGCGATCACCTCGGCGGTGCCGGCCACAGGCGGCTTGCCGACCCAGGAATTGAACCTGTGATCGGTCTTGACCCCGAGCACGTAGCCCTTGCCCGCGCGGCGTAGCGCCATCTCGATGTCGCCGACCCCGTAGACGGTGTCGGCCGCCACCCAGGAGAACGGCACGCCGGCGGCGATCGCCCGCTCGATCATCGCCAGAGCCAATCCCGGCTTGGTCGAAAAGCTCGTGCCCTCCGGCACGTGGGCGGCGGCTAATCGGGCCGGATCCGAGGTCCAGGTCTTGGGCAGGTACAAGGCCCGATCGATGAACGCATGACCGTGCCGCGAGGCGTAGGCCGCGAACACGCCGATCTGACAGTTCGTGATCTTGCCGGCCGAGCCGGTGTACTGGCGATGCACGCCGCACGAGGCTTTACCCTGCTTGAGAAAGCCGGTCTCGTCGAGAACCAGAACCGCGTCCGGGTCAGCCAGGGTCTCCAGGGCATAGTCCCGCACCACGTCGCGCAGGGCATCCGCATCCCAGCGTCCGCGCCCGAGCACCGCTTGCTGACGCCAGGGCCCGGGATCGCCCGCGGCTTCCGCCCGCATCCAACCCGTCTTGCGCCGCTCCGCGCCGAGCAGCCCGTCCAGGAATGCCCCGGCCGAGGCCGCGACCCGCTCCTGCGTAAACAGCGGGCGCAAGCGTCCCTTCACCTCTCGCAGCGACGAGGCCCACAACTCCAGCGTCGCCTCGATCGAGGTCCCCGATGTCCATGATGCGCGAATCATGGTGACGCAGAGAGTCAGAACCTCGTCGAAAATGCAACTGTAATGCTAAGGCTGGAGGAGCTTACGGAGGACGACATGGGTAGTGAGAGAGCGGTGCTGGCAGGGGGATGCTTCTGGGGCATGCAAGATCTGATCCGGCGTCAGGAAGGTGTGATGTCGACCCGGGTCGGCTACACCGGCGGGGACGTGGCGAACGCTACTTACCGCAACCACGGCACTCACGCGGAAGCCATCGAAATCGTCTAGGACCCGACACGGACGACTTTCCGGCGCGTGCTGGAGTTCTTTTTCCAGATCCACGACCCCACCACCCCGAACCGCCAAGGCAACGACTGGGGCCTAAGCTACCGTTCGGCGATCTACTACACCGACGACGACCAGCGTCGGGTTGCGGAGGACACCATCGCCGACGTCGACGCATCCGGCCTGTGGCCCGGGAAGGCCGTGACCGAGGTGGCGCCCGCCGAAGACTTCTGGGAGGCCGAGCCAGAACACCAGGATTACCTGGAGCGGCGGCCCAATGGGTACACCTGCCACTTCGTCAGACCGAACTGGGTCCTTCCCGTAAGATCTGCGGTCGCGCAGAACGCCTGATTGCGCCTAAAGGCGTTGGCGCCTCTGAGCGTCAACGCCTCAACGATGGGGTCGCGATTATCGTAAGGTCGCGGATTCCCCGTTCTCGAGACGCCTGTCCTCGCCATCGGGACCGCCCCGCGCGACGTGGTCGTTTAGGCGGCCCAGGTGCTCGAAGACGTGTTCGAACGCTGCGGTGACAGCCTTCTCGAATGAACCGTCGCCCTTGCCTTGGGCGTCCTTGAGGGCGCCAAGCAGAGCGCGATGCTTCTCGGTATCGGCAGACATGCGTTTCTCCCAGCCGGCGACTGTACCGACTCGGTGAGCCAAGCTCCTTCTTCGGTGCCGGTTCCTGAAGGGTGATGCCGGCTCCGACCTCAGGGCGCCGTTCACCACCGGTCATGCGAAGAGCGGGCTTGGCAAACAGCCAGCTGCTTTCCGGGATGGAGGACCTGACCGGATAGCCCGTGCCGAAATCGTTCGACCCCAGCATCAAGCATCTGATCGTCGCAACCTAACCGCTAGAGAAAAGACTGCTTCCCACCAACTGAGAGAAAAACTACGCGGTGCTTTACCACCCGTAGCGCCGTAGACCTCACCGTTGACGTGGCTCCCCCCTTAAAAGTAGCCCTCCCTGAGGTATGGCTTTGAGCCATGCCGAGGTTGACCCCGTTTGTGATCAACGGCCTATGCAAGTTCTCGGGCTATCGGATGCCCCTCCGGATCTTGGTTCGGGCGAAAGGTGAGCCTCCGGGTCTCATTCTGCGGCTTGTTGTGGGTGCCGAACACTCCGTGCCCCCGGTACCCCAAGACCGATCGCCTTTGCGATCGCCGAGCGTTGCTCGGCGTAGCTGGGGGCCACAGTCGGGTAGTCGCTGGGCAGGCGGTAGCGGGCACGGTACGTCTCAGGCGTAAGGCCGTGGGCGGTGAGATGTCGCTTTAGGGTCCGGTACAAACGTCCGTCGATAAAGCTCATGATGTGGTCATTCTGGACCGATCTGCGGATCTGAGCAGGAGTCGGGACTTCAGTGGTTGCGATGGCTGAATGGAGTTCGTCTGATGGCTGCTCCAGGTTGCAGAGTGCCCAATGAATGGACTCGAACAAACCTGGCAGATCAGCGGCTGCGATGTGATTGTTGGTGACATAGGCGGCCGTGATCTCAGCTGCCAGCTCAAGGCATGAGTGTGGCAGTAATTCTTGAGAAGACATTTTAGTCATTGAAGCTTTCCTCACATGGCCCCCTGCCACCGGCAAAAGCATAAGACTGATGCCACTTGCTGGGCTTTCGTAGCGCCGGTAGATATTTTCAGAAATAAGTGCCCTGTCGCTGGATTTTTGACGGATTCCAGCGACAGGAAGATGATGTTGATAGGCAAAGCAAGCTGCCAATTGTCGTGAATTTTAGGTCCTGTTACCTGGGGATTTTTTCAAAGCGATCGTCATTTTAGCTTGGAAAGGAGAAATCCAAGTTCGATCAGTACGACGTCAACAAGTTCGCGTAGCTTCGGGTCAATAAGTTCGTTAACGGTTTGTCGAAGATCCAGGGCTTGCTCGGCGGCGCGCCTTATGAGCTCACCCCCGTCATCGACATGGCTGCCATTGGCCAGCGCGTTGCTCATGACATGGTGGCCTTCTTCAGCTTGCCAGCCGGGCAGCGACCCGGCTTTCTGGCGCCAAGACCGAGTCCGTGCTTCCGCGCATCTTTTGCAGCTGTCGGAGGCTGCGGCCGTCGAAACCTGCATTGACCGCGACGATCTCGACGTCATCGATCATCTGCGGAAGCCCAAGTGGTAGGGCATGGATATGCAACTGAAGCAGCCGTAGAAGCCAACTCGTCGGCATTTCGGAGACGAAGCCTTTCAGGCCTCGAGGCAACCCCCACTCGACGATGCCTGTGAGAATGGCCAGGGCTGTTGGATTAAGCCGACGGCCCGAGGTGCGAGCGGAACCGGCGACGCCGATCCGACTCCATTCGACGATATGCGGTGAGGAGGGTGGCACGCCTTCGCAAAGCTGAGGCAAATGCGTGGAGAGAACGTAGGGGCGTGCGGTTGGAAGAAGCCTGGAGTATCCCACAACCTCATTGTCGTCGACTGCGAGAAGATGGACGGCGTGCTCGTCGTCAAACTCGTCGATCTCACGCTTGTCATCGCGCGCGATTGCTGCCCAGCCCATCTCCTCCACGAAAATCCTATGCCGCAGGCGCCACGCTTGCTCCATTAGGTCTCGGTTATGATCGATATTCGCGGCAGTGATGACTTGAATCATGAAACACCTCCGTGCTTGGTGTGCCCGCCCGACAAGGCGCGCGACACCACGCGAACGCGTGGTGTCCGCCCGTTTGTTGCGCGGTGTGGGCTATTTCCGGAGATGAGGTCTCGGTGCTATCGTCAGTTGAACCGCGGCTCGAAGCTTTCGAGAGCAGACGATTGGACCTGTCGTGAGCCGAAAATCACTCGATCACACGCTCAAGTTGCTCAAAGAGCTTGACCGAGCTGTCAGCGTTCCCGAGGTGGTTTCAACGGTACACCGCCAACTCGCGGGTTTTGGGATCGACGCGATCATCGCCGGGCTTCTCCCTACATCTTCCGCCCTGACCGGCTTCAACCGGCAGTTCCTGGTGATGGAAAGCGTTCCCGACGAGTGGCGGCAACGGTACCTGCATCGGCGCTACGCCGCACACGATCCGATCGTCGTTCAAACCCTGCACAGGCAGACGGGATTTGGCTGGCGCGACCCCGCACTTCCGTCGCCGACGTCGGAGACCGCTGTTCAAATCATGAACGAGGCGGCCGAGTTCGGCCTTAGCGACGGCTACACGGTCCCCCTGACGACCGTCGAGGGTGAGATCGGCGGGATGAGCTTTGCGGGCCGCCGGCTCGAGATAGCCCCTGAGCATCGCGGAATGCTGACGCTTGTCGCGAGCTACGCCTTCGGTCACGGCCTGCTTGTGCGCGGTCAGCCAATCGAACAATCCGCCGGCCTTTCACCGCGCGAGCGTGAGACCCTTCAGTGGACCGCTGAAGGAAAAACCGACTGGGAAATCGGCGAGATCATGGGCATCTCGGAACACGGGGTCGACTCACACCTGCGCGGGGTGCGCACGAAACTTCGAACACGCAATCGGGCGCAGTCTGTTGCCGAAGGTTTCCGGCTCGGTTTGATCGTCTAGGTACGGGGCATCCCGCATCGGCCGACAGAGAATTCGAGTAGCCCTTGGCGCACGACGAGCGAGACGATCATCTTCTGCGATTGATTGCGGCAGCCCTCAGCGTACCTGTGCAAGCGTTTGCGACTGAAATTGCTGTCGAACTGGACAAGGCCGGTGATCTGCACGGCACATACCTGCTCGCCAGGTTGATCCGGGCTTTCCGCGCACTTCCGAACGACGATGAGCGGCTCGAGGCGCTCCGCATAATCGAAGAACGAACAAACCGGACGTCTTGACGCAGGCCGCACATCACACGCCGATAATAGATGGTTCCGGGCGCCAACGTCTGGGCGGCCACGAACGACAGGATCTGGCCGAAAGCCGCATGTCCGCTTCTGAGGCGGTCCGGCGCAAAAGCAGACGATCTCCTTGCGACCTGAGCCAGATGTAGAACGAGTTCAGAGCTCTTTTCATAAGCGGACGTGCCGGGCGCAGGCGGACGGACGCTCAGCGAACCCGCCCCGCCTTGATGAGCGTCCGCGCTGGTGCGTCTTCCATCATCGACCGCCTGTCAGCCGATGATTTTGTCAGGGGTCGCGAGCGCAATGGCGACCGGCGGCCGGTCGCTGTCCTGTCAAGGCAGGCGACGGTAGACGCCGGCGAATACCGTGCCGCCGGGCAGTTCGCAGGTGCCGGATTGGGTGACCTCCCAACGGTCCGCATTCAGCGGCGCAAAGGCCAGCCTGCAGGGGCCATCGGAGTAGGTGGCGTGCCCTTCCCGGAGGTCCAACAAGGCGTCAGTCCCGATGGCGAACACATCGCCCGCCTCCTCGCCGCCGGCCCCGATGTACGTCGAAGAAAGGGACACGCTGGCGAAGCCGTGGACCGGCCCCACGACGTTGAGGGTCGCGTGGTTGCCCTTGGGCTCCTCGCTGAAGAAGTCCGTGCCGACGATGGTCCCTCCCTCGGACCGTTGTAGTTCGGCGTTCCGCCTGTCGTAGGCCTCGGCCAGGCAGACTGAGGCGTTGCAGATCTGAGCGGTCCTCAGCCACTTTCGCTGCCGCGCCTCGACCCCATCGCGCTTGCCGGCCTTCAGGGCGGCCGCGTAAAGCCTCGCCATGATCTCGTCCCGGGCACCGAGGGCGGCATCCCCGCAGACGAGGCGCTCCATTCCAGTCGACGCCTTGGCGCAGTCAAAGCTTGCCGCTTAGGCAGCCGGCGCCACGATAGCGAATGCCGCGGATGCCCCGAGGTAGGTCGCCGAGTGCCGCAGGACGCTTACCGCTCGCATGACATGTCCCCGCCCGGGCAAGCCAACTGGTCCGTCAGGTCGCGGGTCCGGCGCTCGGTCATGGCGGTCTCGCATTCCTCGATGAGCATGGGCATGATCGAGCCGTTCCTATCGGGGTGCTCAGCGTCGTAGCCGGTCTCAAGCTGGCATTCGAGGTCGCGGAAGCGCCGCCATGCCTTTTGCGCAGGGTCGAGGTTGCGCCGCCCGTTCGGATCGAGCTTGGCCTGCAGGGCATCCTGTGCCTTCGCGAGGCCGACCTCGGCATCGTCCAACTGCGCTTGGCGCATAGCGTCCCCTCGATCTGGTTCGGGGCGTCCGCGCAGAGCGTCGGCACCTCCGCCGCCGCCGCCGTCGACCAGAGCATCAGGACAGCGAGGCATGCCTGCTTCATTGCGAGGCTCCTTGCGGACAGAACCATCATCGCGGCCGTGCCCGAGACTTTGCCGGTGGTAACATGGCGGGCTAACGTCGCCTAAGAACACACCTTGGGAGGCTACGACGCCGAACCGAGCCACGACAGACCAACGCCGAGACCCGGTCGTGCGGGTGCTCGGCGGCTACCTCGCCGCCGTGGCGGCGGCGATAACCGTCTTGATGCTGGCGGGAGCGTCCGCCGCGCTGGTCGAGCCTTCACCCCCAATCTTCGCCGAGTTAGTCTTCCCATCCGACTGGGGCTCGGTCGCAATCACTTTCGTCATGGCCACGTTGTTCGTGACGGTCTTCGCGATGCCGGGCTTCCTCTTGTGCCTGGCCGTCTCGGTCCGGTTGGGCCTGCGCCACCCGGCCATCCACATGGCCTGCGGTTCCGCCATCGGTCTCGTCCTGGGGCGCCTGTTGCCCGTCACGGTCGATCACCTGGTGCAAGCCGCGGTCGCCGGGGCGGTGGGCGGCGCGGTCTACTGGCAGCTCGCCGTCAGAGGCGTTGCCGGTCGACGTTGAATGAGCTGGCCGGCAGGTCGGGCGATGGCGACAGGCCGGATCATTTCACCGTGAGCCCCAGCTGGCGGAGACCGTCGCTAGGCTGGCGCGACAGATGGCGCTGCGACATGATCGACACCTGTGCCTTCCGGCAGTCCTTGCTGCCCGCAACGGGGGAGAGGAACCGATGAAGAGAATCATCGCTCTGCTCGTCATGGTGGGAGCCGCCGCGACCGCGGCCCTCCATTTTACCTACCCGGCCGCAGCCGCCGCGGGTTGCCCGTCCTGCTACGGCTTCACCGACCTGGGCGACGGCGTTTACGTCGAGGGTGACATGTCCCCGGACCGTCGCGCCGCTGCCAAGGCGACAATCGAGACGGCCCGCGCCCGGGTACGCGGGTTCTACGGCGACCTGCGGTCGTCCCCCCGCGTGCTGCTCTGCGCGACCGAGGCCTGTTACCGGCCCCTCGGCGGCGGTTCGCGCGACGTCACCCTGCTCGACCGAGCGCTGATCCTGTCACCCCGGGGGGCCGATACCGTTATCGCGGCCCATGAACTGGCTCACGCCGAACTCCATAGGCGGATCGGCCTTAGGGCAACGCTCGCGCGCACCGTGCCGCAATGGTTCGACGAGGGGCTTGCCGTGGTTGTGTCCGACGATCCACGCTACCTCGCACCAGGCGCGGAGCGCTGTCTTGTGGAACCAGGCGGCGACCTGCCGACCGCGCGTGCGGCCTGGATAGAGACAGCAGAGAGCGCGGGCCTCTACGCCAGGGCCGCCTGCAAAGTCAGCCGGTGGCTCGACGCACACGGTGGCGCAGCGGGCATCCTGCGCCTCGCGGCGAGCGGGTCCTTCGAGGAGATCACCGCTAGCACGGGGTCGTAGTCTGCCGAGAGCGGGCGGCCGTCTTGGCGTTCGAACCGACCTCGGGGTAGCCTGGCGCCGGGCCGATGCTGCCTGCCGCTCGCCCCGGGAACGGGATGGTGAATGCATCGCGGACGACCACCCCCACCGGATCCCTGACCGGCGACGGGTCGGCAATGCGGGCACCGACAGACCGACGCCGGCTTGGGGAGAGTACCATGACGACCGTCGACCAGGCGAAGGCTATGGCCAAGCGGCTGCGCGCCGCGCTGTCCGCCCGGGACCTCGCCGTCTCGCACGCGACCACCCTCGAACTCGTCGCCGCCAGCCTCGGGCACGACGACTGGAACACCGCTTCCGCCGCCCTCGACCGCCCTGCGGAGAACGTGCCACGATTCCTGGAGGCGGTGCCGATCTTACGTATCTTCGACGAGGCCAAAGCGCGCGAGTTCTACTGCGGGTTCCTCGGCTTCGAGACTGGGTTCGAGCACCGTTTCGAGCCAAGTCTGCCCCTCTACATGGAGGTCGCCCGCGCCGGCTTACGGCTGCACCTGTCCGAGCACCATGGCGATGCCAGCCCTGGCTCGACGGTGTTCGTGCCAATGCGGGGTGTCCATGCCTATCACCGCCAACTGACCGACAAGCGCTACGGCTATGCTCAGCCGGGCATCGAGCAGGCACCCTGGGGCGACGTGCTGGAGGTGGCGGACCCGTTCGGGAACCGGCTGCGCTTCTGCGAGCGCCGCGCCGGGTGACTGGAGAACCGGTCGCTTCGATCAGTCACTGACTGAAAGAAGGGCAGCGATGGGCGTCGACATCGAACACGTGAAGACGCTCATCGCGACGCTTGAGGCGGTAACCTCTGGCCCACACTTCCACAGGACCGCCTTCCGGACGCCGCGCAAGTCATTCGCGACGCTGGATGAGGCCGCCCTCGACATCAACCTGATGTTCGACCCGGATCATCGCGATTTTTTCTGCGAGCAGGTGCCAGAGGCTTTCAGCCCGGTACCCGGCGGATGGGGGCGGATGGGGGCGACCAGATGCGATCTCTCTGCCGTCGATGAGGCGACCCTGCGCTCGGCTCTCGCAGCCGCCCATCGTCTGGCTGCCCCGAAGCCGCGGACGCGGCGCCGACGGGATGGCGGCGCGTGACGCCGTTGTCTCATCCCCGGAGGCCTTGGACGATATCATCCGTTGGGCAAACGCGAACTTGCAGGGGAAGAATGGTCCTGATGACATCGAAAGGAGCGTCAGATCGCAGCTCCCGTTGTCACTGGCGATGGTCAGGCAATCATGCCCCCCATCAACCAGCATTTCGGACCCGCCACGGTCAGCATCACGAATGATCGTAAAATCCCCATTCTCGTAGAAACTCGTAATAGCGCCTCTGCTCCGGCGTGAGCGGCGGAGCAAACACGGCATCCCGCCACATCATGACGCCGAAGCCGCTGATCATGATCCCACCGAACAGGCCGCCCCACCACAGGCTGTTGGTCGCCCAGGCATCATCGGTAAGCATCAGGAAGGTTCCGCTAACGAGCGTCCCCGTTGCTCCTACCGAAAGAAACCTTCGCCCCATCTTGCGGAGCTCATGACGGTTCTCGGGTAAATCCGGGTCGCACATGACGGAAGCCCTCCAGCTATCCGACTATGACTGCCGCTACGTCGCGGCACCTCAACGACAATCGAGATGGCTTTTTGAGACACGCCCAACGTCTTGTCTCACGCCAGATAGACTAGAGCCTCTGGAACTGAACGCCGCAAACCGTGCCAAATTACCTGACGACCGAAAGTCCGCCTTCAATTTTTACCTCCTCAGAAGCAGACCGGCACGAATCCACCCGCCCCGGTCATAGAGTGAACGGACGGCTCCCGACCCAATCCTGACAAAATAGCGGGCCTGCTACAAATCTGGAAGCGAACGTGTGTCTATAGACGACCATGGAATTATTTCCTCAAATTTGCACTTGGTGGTGAGGCAAGAACTTGAAACCGGGACGCTTGTCGCCAGCTGTTGTTTGGTTGCGAACTTGATGTGGGAACCCCGATGAACCTAGGTAGGTGCGTCTTCCTCGTTGGTGCGCTGTGGGTCAGCGCTCCAGCCGGTGCGAGCGCAAGTGACACCAGTCTTCGAGACGGCCAGATCGCGTTTGCTATGGGAAATTACACCGCGGCGATCGCGGCCCTCAACGAGGCGATCCATTCCTCCCCTGATGATCCGGTGGCCTACCATGCCCGGGGTGTAGCCTACCTAAGGGCGAACGACCCCTCCCGGGCACGCGACGATTTTGATGCCGTGATCCGGCTTCGTCCTGCGGATGCGTCGGCGTTCACCAACCGCAGCACCGCTTACCTACAGCTGCAGCAACTCGACGCGGCGATCAGCGACGCGAGCGAAGCCATACGGTTGCGACCAGGCGAAGCCGCTGTCGCCTACGCTAACCGCGCCGCAGCCTTCTACAGGCAGAAGCGTAACGACGAAGCGGCGGCGGATTACGAACGCGCGCTGGCGATCAATCCCCGCTTTGCGGACGCGCATTGGGGACGCGGTCTACTGTATGCCCGTGCGGGCGATCCAAGGCGGGCCATCGCTGCCTACGATGCCGCCTTGTTCTATAACTCTGGCGTCGCGCGATATCTGAACTCTCGCGGCAACGCCTATCGTGTCGAGGGCAACCTTGAACAGGCGCGGATGGATTTCGATGCAGCCATCGCGGCCGAGCCGTCGAACGCGATGTACCATCTCAATCGCGCCTCTGCGTCCGCCGGCAGCGACAACACGAAAGCACTCTCCGAAACGGACGAGGCGATCCGGCTGAACCCCTCCTATTCCAATGCGCTTCGCTATCGTGGAGCGCTCAAGCTTGCGCTCGGCCAGCTCGATGCGGCCATCGTCGATTTCGACGCGGCCCTCCACAAGGACCCTGCCAACGCTCAAGCCTACCTCGAACGCGGCGAGGCGCGCTACCGTAAGCACGATCTTGATCTCGCCCTTGCCGACTTCGATGCCGCCATAACCCGCGCACCAAGTCTTCCACGCGCTCACCTGGGTCGAAGCGCATGCCTTCTGGACCAAGGCAACCCAACGGATGCCCTGGCTGCCGCGGACGTTGCCATCAAGCTGAAAGGGGACGATGCAGGCGCGTTCAACCTGCGCGGTATCATCTACGAGCGAGCAGGCAACCTTGGCGCAGCTTTGTCGGACCTCAGTGAAGCGGTCAGGCTCAGTCCGACATTCGCGACCGCTTTCGTGAATCGGAGCCGGGTTCTCGCTACTCTGGGCGACAAGCTTCAAGCCGCGTCCGACCGTGCCGAGGCCCGCCGTCTCGGCGCCGACCCTCCCATCGATCCCAATACGATGCGCCGTTTGCAAAACACGGCGACTCCCCACGATTGAACCGGTACGCGTGGGTGCCTCCGCCTCCTCGAAGCAGAGCCATAAGGGAGTTCGGCTAGGCACGGGACACCATCAGGGCGATCGCTTGAAGGGGATCAGGCGGTCTGAGTGACGATGGCTCTGAGGTAGTCGTGGTTCCAAGCGGCGGCTTTTCTGCGGGTCTTGAGGCTGTCCGTGTCGGATGCGGTGCGGATGAGGTT
>NZ_VRVD01000150.1:0-9001 GCF_008040015.1 Methylobacterium sp. WL18
CTCTCGCCCGCCTCGGTCCGGGCGGCGCCGGCCGCGAGCGCCGCCTCCATCACCGGGCTCCGGTCATGTCGGGGCCGGCGTGCGCAGGTCGAGGGTCAGCGGGAACTCGGGGTTCGTCTCCGCGCGGGGCATCTCGACCCGGCCCGGCGTGTGGCCGAGGGGCTCGAAGCGGGCGAGGCGGCGCCCCTCCGCCTCGTAGGCGTTGACCGGGTGGGTCTCGTAGTTCCGTCCGCCCGGGTGGGCGACGTGGTAGCGGCAGCCGCCGAGCGAACGCCCGCTCCAGACGTCGAGGATGTCGAAGGTCAGGGGCGAGTGCGCCGGGATCGTCGGGTGCAGCGAGGAGGCCGGCTGCCACGCCTTGAAGCGCAGGCCCGCCACGGCCTCGCCGCCGCGGCCGGTGCCGGTCATGGGCAGCCGGCGCCCGTTGCAGGCGATGACGTGCCGCTCGGGCACGAAGCCCTCGACCTTGACCTGAAGCCGCTCGACCGAGCTGTCGACGAAGCGCACGGTGCCCCCGCTGGTCCCTTCCTCGCCCATCACGTGCCAGGGCTCCAGCGCCTGGCGCAGCTCCATCCGGACCCCGCCCTGCTCGACCACGCCGAAGACCGGGAAGCGGAACTGGGCCTGCGCCTCGAAGGCGACCGGGTCGAAAGCGTAGCCCGCCGCCCGCAGATCCTCCAGCACCCCGAGGAAGTCGGCCCAGAGGAAATGCGGCAGCATGAAGCGATCGTGGAGGTTCGTGCCCCAGCGGACACAACCCCCGGTCTGCGGCTCGCGCCACAGCCACGCCACAAGGGCCCGCAGCAGCAATTGCTGCGCGAGGCTCATGCGGGCGTCCGGCGGCATCTCGAAGGCCCGGAACTCCAGGAGGCCGAGGCGCCCGGTCGGACCGTCCGGCGAGTACAGCTTGTCGATGCAGATCTCGGCCCGGTGGGTGTTGCCGGTGACGTCCACCAGGATGTTGCGGAACACCCGGTCGACCAGCCAGCGCGGGATGTTGGGCGCGTCGGCGGCCGGGATCTGGGCCAGCGCGATCTCCAGTTCGTAGAGCCCGTCGTGGCGGGCCTCGTCCATGCGCGGGGCCTGGCTGGTCGGACCGATGTAGAGGCCGGAGAACAGGTACGAGAGCGCCGGGTGACGCTGCCAGTAGAGCACGAGGCTCTTGAGCAGGTCGGGCCGGCGCAGGAACGGCGAATCGTCCGGGGTGACGCCGCCCATGACCACGTGGTTGCCGCCGCCGGTGCCGGTGTGGCGCCCGTCGACCATGAATTTCTCCGCGCCGAGTCGGGTCTGCCTTGCCTCGGCGTAGAGGTCGGTGGTGATCGCCACCGCCTCGCGCCAGGACGCGGCCGGGTGGACGTTGACCTCGATCACGCCGGGATCGGGGGTGACCTTGATCAGGCCGATCCGCGCATCGTAGGGCGGCTCGTAGCCCTCGACATGGATCGGCAGCCTCAGTTCGGCGGCGGCCGCCTCGAGGTGGGCGGCGAGTTCGAGATACTCGTCGGCCCGCTGGGTCGGCGGCATGAACACGCGCACGATCCCGTCCCGGGGCTCGATCGCCAGCGCGGTGCGGACCGCGACGCCGGTGATGCCGGCCCCGTTGACCACCGTCGCGGCCTTGGGATCGTCGGGGAGCGGCCCGCGGGGCTCCAGCGGGTCCTGCGGCTGGTAGTAGGGATAGTGCTCGGGCGGCACGTAGGGCAGGGACGACAGGGGCAACCGGAAGCCGAGGGGCGAATCGCCCGGCACCAGGAAGGCCTGGCCCCGGCGGAACGCCCACTTCTCGGAGATCCAGACCCGGTCGGAATCGCCGTCCTTGCCGGTGGGCAGGCTCGCCAGCGGCAGGACGTAGCCCGCCGGCTCCCCGAGGCCGCGGGCGTAGACGCGCCGGATCCGGGCGTCGAATTCCACCGAGCCGGACTTGGCGGCGGCCGGCGTGACGTTGACCGGCAGGTCAGCCGCCTTCTTCTCCCAGAGTTCGCCGTCCTCGAAGGTCGGGAACACGTAGTCGGACAGACCGAGCCGGCGGGCCAGCGCGTCGGCCAACGCCTTGGCCTGCGCGATCGTGGCGGTCCCCTCGGACCCCTCGCCCACCTCCGGGGCGATCAGGGCCGGGTCGCTCCAGATCGGCTTGCCGTCCTTGCGCCAGTACAGCGCGAAGGCCCAGCGCGGCAGGCTCTCGCCCGGGTACCACTTGCCCTGCCCGTAATGCAGCAGCCCGCCCGGGCCGAACCGGTCGCGCAGGCGCCGGATCAGCGTGTCGGCCATCCGCCGCTTGGTCGGGCCGACCGCGGCGATGTTCCATTCCGGCGCCTCGAAATCGTCCACCGACACGAAGGTCGGCTCGCCGCCCATGGTCAGGCGGACATCCTGGGCCACGAGGTCGGCGTCCACCCGCTCGCCGAGCGCGTCCATGGCCGACCAGACCGTCTCGGAATACGGCTTGGTGATCCGCGGCGTCTCGGCGACCCGGGTGATCCGCATCTCGAAGCCGAACTCGGTCTTGGCCGGCTCGGCCGCCCCCGAGATCGGCGCGGCCGAGCGGTAATGCGGGGTCGCGGCGAGCGGGATGTGGCCCTCGCCGGTGAGCAGCCCGGAGGTCGCGTCCATGCCGATCCAGCCGGCGCCCGGCAGGTAGACCTCGGCCCAGGCGTGCAGGTCGGTGAAGTCCGCCGACGCGCCGGCGGGGCCGTCGACCGCGGTGGTGTCGGGCACGAGCTGGATCAGGTAGCCGGAGACGAAGCGCGCCGCGAGCCCGATCCGGCGCAGCACCTGCACGAGCAGCCAGGCCGAATCGCGGCACGACCCGCTCTTGAGCCGCAGCGTCTCGGCCGGCGTCTGCACGCCCGGCTCCAGGCGCACGCCGTAGGCGATCTCGCGGGCGATCAGGCCGTTGAGAGCCACCAGGAACAGCACCGTGCTGGGCTCCTCGGGGAGCCGTGCGAGCAGCGCCTCGATCTCCGGCCCGTCCGCGTCCACGGGCATCAGGTAGGGGGCCAGCTCCTCCGACAGGTCCGGCTCGTACGAGAAGGTCCGGATTTGCGCGTAATCCTCCACGAAGAAGTCGAACGGGTTGATCACCGCCATCTCGGCGGTGAGGTCGACCTCGATCTTCAGCTCGTCGGTCTTCTCCGGGAAGACCAGGCGGGCGAGCCAGTTGCCGCTCGGATCCTGCTGCCAGTTCAGGAAGTGGTTGGCGGGCGTCACCCTCAGCGCGTAGGCCGGCACCTTGGTGCGCGCGTGCGGAGCCGGGCGCAGGCGCACCACCTGGGGACCGAGGCTGATCGGCCGGTCGTAGCGGTAATGCGTGACATGGTGCAGGGCGGCTTTGATCGACACGATGGCTCCGTTTGAAGGATCGAATGCGGTCTCGTAGCCGGCACCGGGCGCCGCGGCGGGTCGATCGCCGAGCCCACCGCGCGGTTATGTGCCAAGGATGGGGTCACAAGCAATTTTCGTGCGGCGCCCTCCGCGTCCGCGGAGCGCCGCCGACCTTGGCCGGAACTTTGCCGGTCGCGCTCATTTGATCGAAAGGTGGGCCGGTTACCGGTCCGGGACCGCGCGATGAAGCTCTTCCAGTGCCAGGCCTGCGACCAGCCGGTCACCTTCGAGGCGACCGCCTGCGAGAGCTGCGCGCGCAAGCTGGGCTATGTCTGCGCGGCACACGAGGTCTCGGCCCTGGAGCCCATGGGCCTCTCGGCCCATCCGGCGATGGGCGGCGCCCAGACCTTCCACGCCTACGCGGATTCCGGACGGCGCTACCGCTACTGCAACAACGCCCTGTCGGGGGCCTGCAACTGGCTGGTGCCGGAGGACGATCCCGACATCTTCTGTACCGCCTGCCGGCACAACCGGGTGGTGCCGGACCTGTCGCAATCCTGGAACCTCGCCCGCTGGCGCCAGATCGAGGCGGCCAAGCGCCGACTGTTCTACTCGCTGCTGCGCCTCGAACTGCCCCTGGCGACCCGGGCCCAGTACACCGACGGGCTGGCCTTCGATTTCCTGGTCGATCCGTCCGAGAGTTTTTCCTACGGGCCGCCGGTGCTCACGGGCCACATCAACGGCCTGATCACCATGAACATCGCCGAGGCCGACGACGTCGAGCGCGAGCGCCGCCGGATCCTGTTCGGGGAGCATTACCGCACCCTGCTCGGCCATTTCCGGCACGAGATCGGGCATTATTTCTGGTACCTGCTGGTGATGAACGGGCCGACCATGGGCGCGTTCCGGGCCCTGTTCGGGGACGAGAGCCTGAACTACGTCCGCGCCCTGCAGGATCACTACGCCCACGGCGCCCCGGCCGAGTGGGAGGATTCCTACGTCTCGGCCTACGCCACCGCCCACCCGTGGGAGGATTTCGCCGAGACCTTCGCGCATTACCTGCACATCGTCGACACGGTGGAGACCGCCTCGACCTTCGAGCTGCACGTGCGCCCACGCCTGCGCAACGCCACCACGGCGCCCACGGTGATCGATTTCGACCCCTACGACACCCACGACCTCGACCGGCTGATCGAGGCGTGGCTGCCGCTGACCTACGCGATCAACTCCCTGTCCCACAGCATGGGCCAGCCGGCGCTCTACCCGTTCAAGCTGACCCCCACGGTGATCGCCAAGCTCGCCTTCGTGCACGAGCGGATCTACGCCTCCCGCTCCGGAACCCTGCCGGATCCCGGCGAGGCAGGGGCGGAGATGCTCCGCGCGGTGATTTTGGGTTTGCGGCAGAAGGTGGCGGCGCCGACGGTATGAGTGCCGGACGGTCGGCCGAAGTGTTAACGCCGAACTCTCTTCGCGGGCGGCGGGAGTACTTTACCGTCCGGCCGACCGTAAACCTCTGGCGTCGCCGCAAGCACGTCCCTCGCCTCTGGTGCCAACCAGGGGAGATCAGCGGCCATGAAAGCCGCCGCTGCCTGCTCGATGTCGGGCAGGCGTCGATGCGCCTGCCTGAGGATACGGCCGCGGGTCACCTTGCGGTTGGTCACCGTCGGTTCCGTCACGGGCGCAGCTTTCGGCACTGAGATCACCTCCGGACCATATGATGAGAGTCAGCCAGATCGGGCGCAAGCGCAAAGCCTTGCCTTTTGTACAAGGGGATAAGGTCCGGGTCGACGTGATGAAGCCGTAGCTCCGGCACACCGATCAGCTGCCTGTAGGCTTCCGCCATAGTCAGGGCGATCGCGATCACCTGCCCTTTGAGCGGATGCGTCGGATCTGGATTGCCCTCAAGGAAATCCAAGGCAACGAACCTGTCTTGGTTCACGGCACCGATCGCCAACCCACACAGCGTCTCGTCGTGCCAGATCGCAGCGTTGAAGCACTTGGGATGGTTGTTCTGGAAGTCGGACGACAGCCCGGCCCAGTCCCAACCCACCGGTCGGTCTTGGTGCCCGAGCCAGGTATCCATGAACGCGGATCGCGCTGCACCAGCGATGATTTCACAGCGTACGTCCGGGCCGAGGCCCAACTTAGCCACCGCCAGCGCGCCGGCAAGCATCAGGCGTTTCGCGTGGGCGGATCTGACCACAGGGCATTGCATCAGGTGCCCTCAGCCACCCTGCCACCACCCGTCGATGCTTCTGAGCGCCATCGGCTCATCCGAATCAGCCCCGATAGGCGGCGGCACGTGCGACTTCGGAAGCCGAGCCCGCATGGCGCACACGGTGCTTCTCTGTCCCTCGGATGCAACGCGGTCCGTGCCCGATCACGTCTCCTGCCGCCCCTCCACGAAGGCGCGGAACGCCGCTAGGGTCTCGGCGCTGACATGGTGCTCGATCCCCTCGGCGTCCCGCCGGGCGGTCTCCGGGCTGACGCCGAGGGTGCACAGGAAGCGCTCGACGATGCGGTGGCGCTCGCGCGCCTGGGCGGCCAGCCGGCGGCCGGCCTCGGTCAGGAACACACCGCGATAGGGCCTCTGCTGGACGAAGCCGTCCTCGCACAGGCGCTTGAGCATCTTGGCGACGGTGGGCTGGGCCACGCCGAGGCGCGCGGCGATGTCGACCTGGCGGGCCTCGCCGCCGTCGCCGATCAGGTCGTCGATCAGCTCGACGTAATCCTCGACGAGTTCGGAACGCCGCGCCTCGCGGGCCTGGCGGAAGCTCTCCACGTGCCGCTCAGGATCGACCAGAGCGGTCTCGGGCAGGCCCTGGGTTTCGGAGGCACCCGGCTCGGACGGTTCCTGCATCGGCTCTCCCTCTCGCCGCCCCCCGGCGCCGCCCGACCCTTGTTAGCAAAATCCGCCCGGGAGAGGGGAGTCCCGCGACGCGGTCGCGCCCCCCCTTAAATGCCCCCTTGAAACGCGCGGCCGATCCCTTGAATATAGCCCAAGCTATATCTTTGAGAAAAGGGTGAGGCATGGCAACGCCGGATGCGGCGACGGTCCCGGGAGGGCAGATGCCCGAGGGACGTGCGCCCGAAGGAACGGCACCGGCGGGCCCTGCGCTCGGCAGGATGAGCCGGCGCACGGAGCAGGCGATCCGCGACACGCTCGACGGGCGGCCGGGCGGCCGGGGCCGGTTCCTGCTGTTCGTGGGCCCCGCCGTGACGGCGTCGATCGCCTACATGGATCCCGGCAACTTCGCGACCAACATCCAGGCCGGCGCGCGCTACGGCTACGGCCTGCTCTGGGTGGTGCTGCTCGCCAACATCACCGCGATGCTGTTCCAGGCGCTCTCGGCCAAGCTCGGGATCGTCACGGGCAAGAACCTCGCGGAGCATTGCCGCGACGCGACGCCGTTGCCGGTGCGGCTCGGCCTGTGGGGCATCAGCGAGGTCGCCGCCATGGCCACCGACCTGGCCGAGTTCCTGGGCGGCGCGATCGGGCTGTCGCTGCTCACCGGCATGCCGCTGATGGCCGGCATGGCGGTCACCGCGATCGTCACCTACGCGATCCTGCTGCTGGAACAGGAGGGGTTCCGACCGCTGGAGATCGCGATCGGCGTGATGGTCGGCACGATCGGCCTCTGCTACGCGGTCGAACTCGCCATCGCCCCGGTGGACTGGGCGGACGCCGCCAAGGGGCTCGTCACCCCGCGGATTCCCGACGCCCAGGCGCTGACCATCGCGGTCGGCATCATCGGCGCCACCGTGATGCCCCACGCCCTGTTCCTGCATTCGGGCCTGACCCAGGGGCGGGGCAGCCCCCGCGACGATTCCGACCGGCGCCAGCTGGTGCGCTTCTCGAACCGCGAGGTGGTGGTGGCGCTGCTGCTGGCGGGCCTCGTCAACATGGCGATGGTGATCATGGCGGCCGCCGCCTTCCATGCCGGCCACAGCGAGGTCGCCGAGATCGACCAGGCCTACCGCACCCTGACCCCCCTGCTCGGGCCGGCGGCCGGGGCCGCCTTCCTGGTGTCGCTGCTCGCCTCCGGGATCTCCTCCTCGGTGGTGGGCACGCTCGCCGGCCAGATGGTGATGCAGGGCTTCACCGGCTGGCACATCCCGCTCATCGTCCGCCGATTGGTGACCATGCTGCCGGCCTTCGCCGTGGTGGCGATCGGCGTCGACCCGACCCGGGCCCTGGTCCTGTCCCAGGTGGTGCTGTCGCTCGCCCTGCCGGTGCCGATGGTGGCTTTGGTGGTGTTCACCCGCCGCCGCAGCGTGATGGGCGCCTTCGCCAACGGCCCCCTGACCCAGGCCGCCGCCATGGCCGGGGCGGCCCTGGTGCTCGGCCTCAACATGGTGCTGCTGGCCGCCGCCTTCGGGGTGCCGATCCCGGGGCTGGAATAGAGCCGCCCCGGGTCCCTTTCCTTGCCCTGCCCGCCAGAGGGGGCGGCCCTCTCGCAAGGGGTTGAGCAGCGTCGCGCCGGTCGCCGTGTCGATCGGCAGAATGCGGGCAGGACACCTTCGTGCAGCCAGAGCCGCAAAGCAGAGGCCTGGCGGGGGTCGCGGCGGTCCAGTTGAGTGATGCCGAGTTCGACCTCCATGACCGCGATGGCGGAGCGGTGCAGGCTGCTTGGGTCGACCTGCGTAGACTACCTCTCAACCACAGAACTGATCCTGCCGCTGCGCCGCCTGCGGCGTTCGGACAGGCCGTCGGTGTCCAGAAGGTACATCGGTCGCCGGGCGCGGGAACGTGGCTGGCCGGGTGAAGTCGATGTCGATGTCGCCGACACCCTCCATGTCGAGGGCATCGAGAATGGTGCCGGGGGCAGCCTTCAGGCGTTCGTAGGCGTCGTAGGGCGGGACAGCCATGATCGGCCGACCGCGCTCGGTGATGTTCACGGGGCCGTCCGCGGCGGCGCGCTTGATGCGTCCGGGTTCGCGATCGAACGCGCGGCTGGTGAAGGTCGGCATGCTCATGCCGAACCCCGCATGTCCGTCCATACAGACATTGGAGGTCCGGCAGGCGACGTGAATCGGCCGCCGGGCCCTCGGAAACCGCCCGTGTTCTGGGTCGATGCCCCCGGGCGCTCCCCGGTCAGCTCGCCCGGACGATCACCTCCACGAGGTTGGCGCCCCCCGACCGGATCCCGGCCTCGATCGCCGGGGCGATGTCGGCGGCCCGGGTCACCCGCCGGGACGGCACGCCCATGGAGGTGGCCAGCGCCAGGTAGTCGACGCGCGGGTCGGTGAGATCCATGGCGATGAAGCGGTTGGCGCGCACCGAGGCGTAGTGCGCCTGGCCCTTCATGAAGTTTTTCAGGATGTTGTACTCGGCGTTGTTGATCACCACGAAGGTGACCGGCAGTTTTTCGTGCGCGGCCGTCCAGAGCGCCTGGGGCGAGTACATGGCCGCCCCGTCGCCGACGACGCAGACCACGGGGGCCCGGTCGATGCCGAGCGAGAAACCGACCGCGGCCGGCATGCCCCAGCCGAGGACGCCGCCACGCATCGCGGCGTATTGGTGGACGGAGTTGCTGTTCAGGAACGTGCGCAGGTGGGTCAGCGTCGCGGGCGCCTCGTCGATGATCGTGGTCTGCGCCCCCACGGCCCGGGCCACCTCGCGGGCGGCGACCAGGGGGGCGATCACCGGATCGTCGAAGGCGGCATCCGCCGAGGC
>NZ_VRVD01000151.1:0-8951 GCF_008040015.1 Methylobacterium sp. WL18
AAAGCCCGGGCCTAGGCCGCCCGGACGGTCGCCAGGAAGCGCCGGACCTCGGCCGTGAGGTGCTCGGACTGCCGCGACAGCTCGGAGGCCGAGGCCAGCACCTGAGCGGCGGCCGCGCCGGTCTCCTCGGCGGCACCGGCGACGCCCGCGATGTTGCTGGTCACCTCGCCGGTGCCCATCGCGGCCTGCCCGACGTTGCGCACGATCTCCTGAGTCGCCGCCCCCTGCTCCTCGACGGACGCGGCGATCGAGGCCGCCACGGTGCTGATCTCGCGGATCCGGCCGCCGATGCCGCCGATCGCCGACACCGCGTGGCCGGTCGCGGCCTGGACCTGCCCGATCTGCCGGCCGATCTCCTCCGTCGCCTTGGCGGTCTGGTCGGCGAGCGCCTTCACCTCGCTCGCCACAACGGCGAAGCCCCGGCCGGCCTCTCCGGCCCGGGCCGCCTCGATCGTGGCGTTGAGGGCCAGCAGGTTCGTCTGCGCCGCGATGCCCTGGATCATCGCCACCACGTCGCCGATCCGGGCGACCGTGCCGCTCAGCTCCTGCACCATCGCGGCGGTCTGGTCCGCCTCGGTCACGGCGGTGCGGGCGAGCTGCGACGAGCCGTCGACCTGCCGGCCGATCTCCTGGACCGACGAGCCGAGTTCCTCGGCGGCGGCCGCGACCGTGTTGACGTTGCTGGCGGCCTCTTCGGCGGCGGCCGCCACCGTGGTGGACTGGCTCGCCGTCTGGGTCGCGGTGGCGGTCATCGTCTGGGCGGTGGCCTGCAATTCGGTCGCCGAGGACGAGACCATGCCGACGATCCCGCCGACCGCCTGCTCGAAGGCGTCGGCCATCTGGCGCATGGCGGTGCGCCGCTGCTCCTCGGCCGAGGCGCGCGCCAGGGCCGTCTCCTCCTCCAGGGCCTTCGTGCGGATCAGGCTGTCCTTGAACACCTGCACGGCGCCGGCCATGGCGCCGAGCTCGTCCCGGCGCCCGGTGCCCGGGACCGCCACGGCGAGGTCGCCCTCGGCAAGGCGGCGCATCGATCCGGCCAGCCCCAGCAGGCCGCGCACCACGCGCACCTGCATGATCAGGATCCCGGCCGCCGCCAGGCCGGCCGCGAACACGATGACCGCGAGGGCCGAGAGAAAATCCCGGTTCGCCGCGGCGGAGGCGGCGCTGGCCTTGGCCACGGCAGACTCGATCACCGTCAGCGCGACGTCGACGATCGCCCTCTGGCCCGCGACCACGCCGGCATCCCAGTCGGCGACGGGGAACGGCAGCGTCCGCCCCTCGGAGACCGCTGTCAGGGCGGCCTTGCGCATCGCGCCCACCGGCCCGGCATAGTAGAGCCGATCCGCCCGGTCGTAGGCCTCCTTCACCGAACCGTCGAAGCCGTTGACCCGGATCATGCGCCCGACGAGCTGCCAGGCCGTCCGGTTCTGGGCGTCGGCGCTGTTCAGCTGCGCCCAGTCATCAGGGGTGGCGGCGCGGTCGGCGGCCAGGATCTGGCTCACGACCAGCGCCGCGCGGCCGTCGGTGGTGCGGGCCAGCCACGTCGTCGCCCGGGCATCGATGAGGCTGCCATAGGCCGGGTCGAGGTCTTGGATCGCGCTCTCGGTCGCGTCGGAGGCGGCATCGAGCGCGGCGAGCAGGCGGTTGCCGAGTTCGTCCATGCGCGTGCGCAGGGCCGGGTCGCGGGCCGTCACCGGCTGGTCGAAGGCCGCGTCCAGGGCCTGGCGCAGCTGCCGCCACGCGCCCACCAGGGCCTCCAGTTCGGTGCGCTTCGCCTGCAGCGCCGGATTCGCCACGCCGCCGAGTTGTCCGAGTGCGATGTCGGCCGCCGCATTGAACGGGGCGCGGGCATCGAGCGCGAGTTGCCGGTGCTTCCGGTTGGCCTCGGGCTCCTTGACCAGGGCGGTGAGGCCGTAGCCGCGCTCGATCCGAACCTGCGTGAGGCTCGCGAACAAGTTGCGATCGATGACCATGAAGGTCGTCACCTGATCTGCTATATCCATTCGCGATTTGCTTCTGAGTATTTGTATTCCAGCGAGGAATATGGCGAGAAAACCCAGCATCGCCACGAGGGTAATGACTACAGTTCGGATCGAAAGCGCGCGCACAATTATTGTCCCTGCCTAATCGCCGCGACGGTGTGTCCGAAACATATTCCGAACGGTTAATTCGCTATCGTCGAACCCTTCTGGCCAGGAACAATGACCTTCGTCTGTAGTTGCGGTGCCACGTCCCCGTCGGGCCTTGCCGGTTCGCGGACCGTGTATCTCGCCTTTTAAGCGAGAATTTCGTTGGCGGGGCCGATGCCGTTCTTCCCCGCCGAGGCCGGCCGACGGCTCGACCCGGCCCCGCCGCTAAGAATAAAAGGCTGTCGGAGCCGTGCGCGCGCGGAACGGTCTCGCTTGCGGCCGGTTGAGGGATCGATTGTAGTTCGCCCGTGCCTCGGGCGCATCCGGAGTGACGCGATGACCTTGCTGAAATGGGCCCTCATCTGCTTCGTGATCTCGCTGATCGCGGGCGGGCTCGGCTTTACCGGCATCGCCTCGGGCGCGGGCTCGCTGGCGCGCATCCTGTTCGGCCTGTTCCTGCTGGTCGCCATCGTGATCGTGGTCATCGCCTTCGCGGTCGGCCAGGCGGTGTTCTGAGCCGCGTGGCGGACGCGATGCGGGACACGGTCTGCCTCGTCACCGGGGCGACCAACGGCATCGGCTACGAGACGGCCCTGGGGCTCGCGCGCGACGGCGCGCGGGTCGCCATCGTCGGCCGGGATGCCGGCAAGACGCGGGCGTGTGCGGAGCGGATCCGTTCGGCGGTCCCTGGGGCGGTCGTGGATCCGCACGTCGCGGACCTGTCCGGCCAGGGGGAGATCCGGCGGCTCGCCGGGTCGCTGCGCGAGACGTATCCCCGCCTCGACGTGCTGGTGAACAACGCCGGCGCGATCTTCGACCGGCGCGCGCTTACGGTCGACGGCATCGAGCGCACCTGGGCGCTCGATCATCTCGGCTACGTACTGCTGACGCTCGAACTCCTCGACACCCTGAAGGCCGCGGCGGCTGCCGGGGCTAAGCCGCGCATCGTCAACGTCGCCTCGGCGGCCCATGAACGCGGGCACATCGACTTCGCCGACATCGAGGGCGCCCGGCGCTACGGCGCGATGCGGGCCTATGCCCAGGCCAAGCTCGGCAACGTGCTGTTCACCTACGCGCTGGCCCGGCGGGTGCGGGCCGACGGCATCACGGTCAACGCCCTGCATCCCGGGGTGATCAACACCGGCTTCGCCAAGAACACCGGCGGCCTGTTCGGCACCGCCTGGTCGCTGATGCGCCCGTTCCTGAGCAGGCCCGACAAGGGCGCCGAGACCTCGCTCCACGTGGCGACCGCCCCCGAACTCGACGGCGTCACCGGCCGCTACTTTTCACGGTCCCGGCCAAAGACCTCGTCGGCCGAGAGCCGGGACGAATCCGTTCAGGAGCGCGTCTGGGCGCTGAGCCTCGCGCAGGTCGGGCTCGGCGGCTGATCGGTCTTCGCGACGCCTGCAGGGCGTCGTGCCCCGCCTGGCCCAGTCAGGCCTGCCGCCTCGGTCGGTGCCGCGCACGGCCCGACGCCGCATCGTCGGGGCGCGCGGTTCGTTCGGGCGTCCCTCACACCAGCTGCGGCTCCATGTGCAGGTAGCGCGGATCGAATTCCGCGAAGACCTTCAGGCGCGCCCAGTCCAGGATCGTCAGCGTGCGCTGTCGATGTTGGATCATCTTCTCGGCACGCAGGTCCCTCAGGATGCGGTTGACGTGCACGGGGGTCAGGCCCAACGCGTCGGCCATGACCGACTGGGT
This sequence comes from Methylobacterium sp. WL18, assembly GCF_008040015.1. Classification (NCBI taxonomy): domain Bacteria; kingdom Pseudomonadati; phylum Pseudomonadota; class Alphaproteobacteria; order Hyphomicrobiales; family Methylobacteriaceae; genus Methylobacterium; species Methylobacterium sp. WL18. The sequence goes on from NZ_VRVD01000151.1 coordinate 3,831, forward strand.
GATCGGGAGGGCGCAGCGTCCGTCCTCCTTGACCAGGCCCGCCGCCTTCTGCCGGACGTAGAGTTCACAGAACAGGTGCGCCAGGCGCCTGGGACCGGACCGGCGGCCGAGCCCGATCATCCACTCGTTGGTGATCGAGGCGGTCACCAGCACCTCGCGCCAGAGCGCCGCCATCACATCGTGGTGGTGCACCATCAGGTCGTGGAGGGCGCCGTGCGGGATCAGGGCGACGGTCACCTGTGTGAAGGCGCCGATGCCCAGGTCGGCGGTGGGCAGGTGCAGGCTCTGCAGGTCGGGGATGTCGCCCGCGATGTGGAACGCCAGGAACTGACGCTCCCCTTTCTGCATCAGCTTGAAGCGCCCCATCCAGCCGCTCAGGACGAAGCAGCAGCTCTCCGAGCGATCGCCGGGATGGATCAAGTCGGTGTTCGGCTCCAGGGCCTGCACGGTGACCGGCAGCGCCATGATGGCGCGCTGTGCCGCATCGCAGATCGGCATGTTCCGGGACAACCGCGCCACGAGCATCGCTAGCGGATGGGTCGTCGTCAGCTGCATCTCGCTCCGTCTCGTCTGCTCGACGGAAGCGCACGCCTCTCCCAGTCACCGAGGCCTGAGCTTGAGCGGAAGCCTCGCGTGAGAAATTCACATAGATCAACTCAACCCCGTGAAACCGATCCTGCGCACGGGCTTGGCGTGCCCGCCGCCGAAGCGGATACCGGTTCGGGGTCGGCGAGCGCTCCGAATCGGGGCCCGCTTGAGCGCAGCAGCCACGGGCCGGTGTAACTCAAGGTGGCGGTGTAGATCGGCTTGCCGTCCTCGTCCGTGACGACCACCGAGAACGTGCGGCGGTCGCCGTCGTCCGGCACCTCGTCGCGCGCGATGTCCGGGAGCAGGCGCAAGACATGCTGGCGGACGGCCGGAAGGTCATCGAGCGTGGTGCCTTCGTCATCGCGGGCGACGCCGCCGTCATAGATGTCGAAATAGTAGCGCGGCATGCATAGATTTTGCCGTCGCCAGATTTCATCGGCCACAACGCAGATGAGAGTCCCCGCCACAGAAGGCGATGCCGGGACGGCGTGAGCGGACGCGCCGACCTACCGGCTGGGTCCCGACGACGCGGCGGGTCGGCCGGGCGGTCAGGTCCCCGTCACGCCGCCGCCCGCACCGCGTGGTCGGCCTGGTGCTGGATCTCGATGAACACCCGCGTCACGTCCGGGTTGCGCTGCTTCAGCGCCTTGTCGAGGCGGGTGACGAGGCCCTCGACCTCCCCGGCGCTGAGGTCGTCGGCCATGTCGATGCTGACGTTCACCAGGATGTCGGTCGGCCCGAGATGCTGGGTCAGCACCTCGTTGAGGTGGAGCACGCCGGGCTCGGCGCGCACGAGGTCCGCGATCGCCGCCACCACGGCGGGGTCGGCCGCCTCGCCGATCAGCAGGCCGTGGGTCTCGATCATCAGGAACACCGCCATGCCGACCAGCACGAACCCGATCCCCACCGAGGCCCAGCCGTCGAGGCTCGGCTTGTCGAGCCAATAGGCCAGGACGACGCCCACCAACGCGATCAGCAGGCCAATCAGCGCGGCGGTGTCCTCGGCCAGGATCGTGAACAGGGTCGGATCCTTGCTGCGCCGGATCGCCCGCATCGCCGAGTTCTGGCCCTTCTCGGCCCAGAACTGGCGCACCGCCACGAACCAGGAGAAGCCTTCGGCCACGATGGCGAAGCCCAGGATCGCGACGTTCACCCAGATGCCCGGAAGCGTGTAGCCGAAGACATGGGCGTCCGCGTCCGGCGAGGGGTGGCGGACCCGCTCGACGCCCTCGTAGATGGCGAAGATGCCGCCGCCCAAAAAGATCATCAGCGCGACCACGAAGGCGTAGAAGTAGATCTCGCGCCCGTAGCCGAACGGATGGCGGGCATCGGCCGGCTTCTTGGCCCGCTTCATGCCGACCAGCAGCAGCACTTGGTTGGCCGTGTCGACCACCGAGTGCACGCCCTCGGCGAGCATCGCGGTCGAGCCGGTGAGCGCGCCGCCGACGAACTTCGCCGCCGCGATGGCGAGGTTCGCTCCCGCCGCCGCGTAGATCGCTCCCGTGCTCTCGTGCGCCATCCCGGCCTCCGTGTCCGCCGCCAAACCTCGCCACCCAAGCGTTGCCGTGCGGCAGCGGTTCCCGTGTGGACGCGTGGGGGTGCCCCGTGCAAGCTGAGATCGATCAGGACGCCTTGGAGGACGCATGGCCGACGCGCAGTACGACCCCGACAACATCTTCGCCAAGATCCTGCGGGGCGAGATCCCGTGCCACCGCGCCTACGAGGATGCGGACACCCTGGCCTTCATGGACGTGATGCCCCAGGGCGAGGGCCACACCCTGGTGATCCCCAAGGCGCCGTCCCGCGGGTTGCTCGACGCCGACCCGGCCGCCCTGGCTTCCCTGATGGCGAGCGTCCAGACGGTGGCCCGGGCCGTGAAGGCGGCGTTCGAGGCGGACGGCCTGACCGTGTTCCAGTTCAACGAGCCGGCGGGCGGGCAGACCGTGTTCCACCTGCACATCCACGTCATCCCCCGGTTCGAGGGCGTGCCGCTGAAGCGCCACGAGGGCGGGATGGCCGACAACGCGGTGCTGGCCGAGCACGCGGCCCGGATCCGGGCGGCTTTGGAAGCCGGGCGCTGAAAGTCCCGATTTCACAAGGCCGTTGACGCAGCGCTTTCAAGGTGTTTGGCCACGCGCGCCCCTTTCCCAGACAGGTGAAGCGAAGCGGAACCTGATCCGGGACCCAGCACACGAAGCGCCGCGCCAGCGGCACAGGTCGATCGGACGGACGCTTCGCGCCGTCGTGTGCTGGGTCCCGGGTCGCATTCCGCTGGCGCTGCATGCGCCCGGGAAAAGGACCGTGCAGACCGCGCCGGATGCCTCAAGGGCCAGATCCAGAGTCTTGCCTTGAACCCCGCCAAAGGGCGTGCCCTTTGAGATCCCGGTTCAGGCCGCGCTGGCGATGAGCCGGCGCAGGGCGGCGTTCTCGGCTTCGAGTTCGCTGATCCGCTGCCGCAGGGCGGCCTCGGTATCGATGGCGGACGGGGCCACCCGGGCCGGCTCCTCGAACACCACGCCGATCCCGTCCTCCCGGCGCCAGCACAGGCTGGCCCGGTAGGTCCGGTCCCGCTGCGGGATGTAGAGGTCGAACGCCTGCGGCAGGGTCGTGGCGTCGCTCAGGACCAGCCGGGCGCCCGAGGCCGAGAGGTCGCGCACCAGGCAGTCGAAGCTCGACGAGCCGTTGTTGAAGACGATGCGCCCCTTGAGGAAGACCCTCTGGCGCGTCTCTTTGCGAAGCTCCGTCATGCGGATCAGTGTGCCGGCCAGCTCTTAAGGATTCCTGGCCGAGATACCGTACTCGGGCCTATTCAGCTGATAAAGCGCCGGTCCACCGTCTGGAACAGGTAGAAGCCGTTGAAGCGCACGGCGGTGTCGGCGGCCCGGTCGTCGAAATCCAGGGGCTGCCGGCTGGCGCCGTCGAGCTTGCCTCCGAAGGTCCAGCGGCCGGCGCCGATGAACGGCGGCACGGTGCTGGCCTCCGGCACCGCGCAGCACAGGCCCTCGACCGCCTTGAGCTGGAACAGGTTGTAGCTTCGCATCGGAGTCCCTCCGCTTGGCCGCCCCGTCTGCCGGCTCATCGCGATGCGAAGAATCGGCTTGACCGTAGCCATAATGGCACAATCGGCCGAGTTTGTGACGGTCACGTTTCAGGGACGTTTCGGTCGAGCTCCGCGATCCAGATCCGCGCCGAGCCGTCGGACGGCGCGCGCCAGTCGCCCCGGGGCGACAGCGAGCCCCCCGCCGACACCTTCGGGCCGTTGGGCAGGGCCGAGCGCTTGAACTGGCTGAAGCCGAAGAACCGTTTCAGGAACACCCCGAGCCAGCGCCGGATCTCGGGCAGGTCGTAGGCGACCCGCTTGGTTTCGGGGAAGTCCGGCGCCCAGTGGCCGCGCGCGATATCACCCCAGGCGTGCAGCGCCAGGAAGGCGATCTTCGAGGGCCGGAGCCCGTAGCGCAGCGTGTAGAACAGGTTGAAGTCCTGGAGCGCGTAGGGGCCGATCGTGGCCTCGGTGCTCTGCGGGCTGTCGTCCTGGTCCACCGGCACCAGCTCGGGGGAGATCTCGGTGTCGAGGATCGCCTGGAGGATGTGGTTGGCGTCCGCGCCGACCTCGCGCTGGCTGATCACCCAGCGGATCAGGTGCTGGATCAAGGTCTTGGGCACGCCGGTGTTGACCGCGTAGTGGCTCATCTGGTCGCCGACCCCGTAGGTGCACCATCCGAGCGCCAGTTCCGAGAGGTCGCCGGTGCCGATCACCAGTCCGCCCGCCTGGTTGGCCAGGCGGAACAGGTAATCGGTGCGCAGGCCCGCCTGCACGTTCTCGAAGGTCACGTCGTAGACCGCCTCGCCCCGCGCGAACGGGTGGCCCATGTCGGCCAGCATCTGCCGGGCCGCCGGGCGGATGTCGATCTCGGCGGCGGTGCAGCCCAAAGCCTTCATCAGCGCGTGGGCGTTGGTCTTGGTGGCGTTCGAGGTGGCGAAGCCCGGCAGCGTGTAGGCCAGGATGTCCGAGCGCGGGTAGCCCAGGCGGTCGAACGCCTTGGCGATCACGATCAGCGCGTGGGTCGAATCGAGGCCGCCGGAGACGCCGATCACCGCCTTGCGGGTGCCGGTGGCCTCCAGCCGCTGGGCGAGCCCGGCCACCTGGATGTTGTAGGCCTCGTAGCAATCCTGGGCGAGCCGGGACGGGTCGGCGGGCACGAACGGGAAGCGCTCGATCCGCCGGATCAAGCCGAGATCGTCGGCCGGCGGATCGAGCCGGAAACCGATCCGCCGGTAGGGGAGGGGGCTGCCCGGAACGTTGTCGTCGAAGCTGCCGGCCTGGAGACGGTCCTGCGCGATCAGGTCGAGGTCGATGTCGGCGAGCGTCGCCACCGGGCCGGTGGGGAAGCGCTGGCCCTCGGCCAGCCGCACCCCCAGCTCGTCCACGCTGGTCTGGCCGTCCCAGGACAGGTCGGTGGTGGATTCCCCCTGGCCGGCGGCGGCGTACACGTAGGCGCAGGCGCCCCGCATCGAGGCCGCGCGGGACAGCAG
>NZ_VRVD01000152.1:0-8854 GCF_008040015.1 Methylobacterium sp. WL18
GTGCAGCGCCGCGCAGGGCACGAGGCCCGCCGGGATCGGAGCGGTGGCCGCATGCGTCCGGCCGAGCCGCAGGAGCTTGGGCAGGATGTGCGTATGCGGACCCGGCGCGCTCGCGCCGCCGACCGGCGGGATCGGCGTGTAGACCTCGATCCGGCCGATGCGCGCCAGGAACACCCGATGCGGGCTTGTCTCGAGCAGGATGGGTCCGACCGGATTGCCGGGCGCGAAGATCGGTCGCCCGCACGCGGCTCTCAGACAGTCGATCAGGCCGGGATCGGCCACCCGCACACAGGCATCCACCGCCCGGAGCCCGAGGCCGAGATCGAACAGGATTGCCCCGCGATCTTGCGCCCGTGAAGCGGCATCGTCCGGCCCGAGTTCGGTCAGCACGGCGCGGCAGCCCATGGCACAGGCTTGGGCAGGCAAGCATAGGGCGACCGCCTGGCTCCAGCCGTCGGTGAAGCCGGTCTCGTAGGCGAACGGCACCAGATCCGGTGTCGCGGCGAGGGCGACCGCACCCCGCGGCGTCACCAGCCCGATCCGGCCGCCCTCGCAGAACGCGACGGGCTCCGCCGGATCCCGGGAGAAGGCCGCCACAGCCCCGTAGGCGCCAAGGCTCCAGGCGCAGGCCGGGTCGGCGAGGTGGTCGCGCAGCAGGGACTCGACCGAGCCCGTCATCGGCTCTCCTTGGACCGCATCATCCTCGAAGCCGAATCGTTCTTGCCAGAACTGTTTTGGCGAAACCCGTTCCGGCCAAGACTGCGCCCCCGAAAACAACCACCGAGACAGCCGCTCGACCGGCGGCCCCGCAGCCGACACGCCTTGACACGGCCGGCGAATGACCGGAAGTCGCGCTGCGATCATCGAGGTTGATCTCGGCGCGGCCGGCGCGATGCCCGGGACGACCGAGGCGGAGAGGTCCGCGGGGCTGCCCGGCAGCATCCGCGGGGAGGGGCGCGCTGGCATGGACGTGGTCGAGACCGAAATCCCGGACGTGAAGCGCATCAAGCCGAAGCGCTTCGGCGACGCGCGCGGGTGGTTCTCGGAGACGTTCCGAGCCGACGCGATGGCCCGGGCCGGGATCACCACGCCGTTCGTGCAGGACAACCAGTCGTTCTCGGCGCCGCAGGGCACGATCCGCGGCCTGCACTTCCAGGTCGCCCCGCAGGCCCAGGCCAAGCTGATCCGGGCGCTCCAGGGCACGATCCTCGACGTGGCGGTGGATATCCGCAGCGGATCGCCGACCTTCGGTAAGTACGTGGCGGTGACGCTCGACGCCGAGGGCGGCGAGCAGCTCTACATCCCGCACGGCTTCGCCCACGGCTTCTGCACCCTGACCCCGGACGTCATGGTCGCCTACAAGGTCGACGCCTATTACAGCCCGGAGCACGACCGGGCGCTGGCCTGGGACGATCCCGAGATCGGGATCCCGTGGCCGGTCTCGGGCGAGGCCGCGATCCTGTCCGACAAGGACCGCCGCGCGCCCCGGCTCGCCGATCTCGGCCGGGTGTTCTGATCCCGCGTTTCCGGCCGCCGTGCGGCCTGGCCGTATTTCCGTCACGCCGGGCGGTCTTTAGCTTCCGGCAGTTCATTTCCGCACGCGAACGATTTGAAGGGGACCCACCATGCGCATTCTCGTGACCGGAGGCTGCGGCTTCATCGGCTCGGCGCTGGTGCTGCACCTCGTCAACGATCTCGGCCACGAGGTCTGCACCCTCGACGCGATGACCTACGCGGCCAACCCGATCTCCCTCGCGCCGCTCGCCGACAACCCGCGCCACCGGCTGGTCGAGGCCGACATCTGCGATCGCGCCGCCGTGCAGGCCGCCATGGCCGACTTCAAGCCGCAGGCGGTGATGCATCTGGCCGCCGAGAGCCATGTCGACCGCTCGATCACCGATCCGGGCGCGTTCGTGCGCACCAACGTCATCGGCACCCAGACCATGCTGGACGGGGCCCGCGGGTATTTCGAGACCCTGCCGGAGGCGGAGAAGAAGACGTTCCGGTTCCTCCACGTCTCCACCGACGAGGTCTACGGCTCGCTGCCCCCGGAGGCGTTCTTCACCGAGGACAGCCGCTACGACCCGCGTTCGCCCTACTCGGCCTCGAAGGCGGCGTCCGATCACCTGGCTCGCGCCTGGCACGAGACCTACGGGCTGCCGGTGCTGGTGACCAACTGCTCGAACAATTACGGCCCGCGGCACTTCCCGGAAAAATTGATCCCGCTGATGATCCTCAATGCCCTCGAGGGCAAGAAGCTGCCGGTTTACGGCGACGGCCTGAACGAGCGCGACTGGATCCATGTCGAGGACCACGCCAAGGGTTTGGTCGCCGTGCTGGAGCGTGGCCGGATCGGCAACACCTACCTGCTCGGCGGGCGGGCAGTGCGCAACAACCTCGCGGTGGTGAAGGCCCTCTGCGCGGCCTTCGACCGGCTGCGGCCGGCGAACGGGCCCCACGAGCAGCTGATCAGCTTCGTCACCGACCGGCCGGGCCATGACCGGCGCTACGCCATCGACTGCACCAAGGCCGAGACCGAGCTCGGCTGGAAGCCTCAAAAGACCTTCGAGCAGGCGCTCGAAGTGACCGTGGCCTGGTACCTCGACAACGAGAGCTGGTGGCGCCCGATCCGCGAGGGCCGCTACACGGGCGAGCGCCTCGGGCTGACCCGCTGATGGACTTCCTGGTCCTCGGCGGCGCCGGCCAGGTCGGCACCGAGCTGCAGGCCCTGGCCTGGCCGGTCGGAGTTTTGGTGCACGCGCCGAGCCGCGCCGAGCTCGACATCACCGACCCGGGCGCCGTCGCCCGGACCCTGGACGCGCGCGCCTACCGGGCGGTGATCAACACCGCCGCCTATACGGCCGTCGACAAGGCCGAGTCCGACGTCGTCGAGGCCTGGCGCCTGAACGCGCTCGCCCCGGCGATCCTGGCCGCCGCGACGGCCCAGAAGAAAATCCCGCTCGTTCACGTCTCGACCGACTACGTCTTCGCCGGCACCAAGCCCGACCGCGCCTATGCCCCAGACGAGGCGATCGACCCGCAGAGCGTCTACGGCGCCAGCAAGGCCGCGGGCGAACTCGCCGTGCGCACTGCCAACCCGCGCCACGCGATCGTGCGCACCGCCTGGGTGGTGAGCCCGCACCGGGGCAACTTCGTCAAGACGATGTTGCGGCTCGCCGGCGAGCGCGACGCCCTCACGGTCGTCGACGACCAGCATGGCTGCCCGACCTCCGGGGCCGACCTCGCCGCCGCCCTGGCGACCATTGCGCAGCGTTTGGCCGAGGATGCGGACGCGCCCACCGGCACGTTCCATTATGTGAATGCCGGCGCCACCACCTGGCACGGCTTCGCCGAGGCGATCGTAGCCGGGTCCGCCCGGCGCGGGGGCCGGTCGATCCCGGTCACCGGCATCCCGACCTCCGCCTATCCGACACCGGCCCGGCGGCCGGCCAATTCGCGCCTGTCCACCGACAGCCTGACGGCGGCCTACGGCCTCGCGCCGCGGCCCTGGCAGGCGGCGCTCGACGACATCCTCGACCGGCTCGTGGGGCCGGTTCGAGAGGGAGCTTCCAAGCCATGAAGGGCATCGTCCTGGCCGGCGGATCCGGCACGCGCCTGCACCCGGCCACGCTGTCGATCAACAAGCAGTTGCTGCCGGTCTACGACAAGCCGATGATCTACTATCCGATCTCGGTGCTGATGCTCGCCGGCATCCGCGAGATCCTGATCATCTCCTCGCCGGAGCACCTCGACAACTACAAGCGCCTGTTCGGCACCGGCGAGCAGTTCGGCCTGCAGTTCAGCTACGCGGTGCAGCCGCGGCCGGAGGGCCTGGCCCAGGCCTTCGTGATCGGGCGCGACTTCGTGGGCACCGACGACGTGGCGCTGATCCTGGGCGACAACCTGTTTTTCGGCGCCGGCATGAGGGAGTTGCTGAACCAGGCGCGGTCGCGCAAGGACGGCGCGACGGTGTTCGCCTACCACGTCGACAACCCGCAGGCCTACGGCGTGGTCAATCTCGACAAGAGCGGGCGCCCGACCAAGATCGTCGAGAAGCCGCAGAACCCGGAATCGACCTGGGCGGTGACCGGCCTGTACTTCTACGACAACCAGGTGCTCGACATTGCCGCCGCCGTGAAGCCGTCGGCCCGGGGCGAGCTGGAGATCACCAGCGTCAACGAGGCCTATCTCGAGCGCGGACAGCTCTATGTCGAGCGGATGTCGCGCGGCTATGCCTGGCTCGACACCGGGACGCATGACAGCCTGCTGGAGGCCAGCGAGTTCGTCCGCACCCTGCAGAACCGCCAGGGCCTGCAGGTGGCCTGCCTGGAGGAGATCGCTTTCCTCCAGAACTTCATCACCCGCGACCAGCTGATCGCCCGCGGCGAGATGTTCGCCAAGACCAATTACGGCCAGAACCTGCTTCGCCTCGCACGCGAGAGCGAGGACGAGTTGGCGCTGCGGTGACGCCCGAGTGAAAGATCCGGGGCCGAATCGATGGCCCCGGATCGGTCCGGATCGGAAAAGGCCTACTTCGGCGCGCAGCCGATGCAGATGCCCTGCGAGATCTTGTCGTCCTCGATCTGCTGCCGGGTGCGGTCGCGGCGGTCGTTGACCGTGGCGGCGCCGGCGCCGGAGGCGGGTGGCATGGTCTGGCCGACCGACGAGGTGTGCGGCGCCGTGATCGTCGAGGTCGGTCCCCCGCCGGTGCCGGTCTGAGCCTGTGCCGATGCGGCCGTGGTGGCCAGCACCGGCAGCAGGGCCGCGAGGCCGAGGATCGTGATCGTGCGGGTCATCGTAGTGGGATCTCCTTGCCCGGACCTAACGCGAGCGTGACCGCCCGGTTCGCCTGCCCCCGTGAACTCTCCCTTTGTTCGCCTTTGCAGAGGCGGTCCGGCGCCGTATCAGGGGCCGCCGACCCCCGATCCCGTGCCGAAACCCCGGAGCCGCCGCGACGATGCGCGACCCCAACGCGATCGACTTCTGGCGCGGCTTCGCCCTGGTGACGATTTTCATCAATCACATCCCGGGCAACGCCTTCGAGCGCTACACCTTCTCGCAATACGGCATCTCGGATGCCGCCGAGCTGTTCGTGTTCCTGGCGGGTTGGTCGATCGGCATCGCCACGCGCGGGCGCGACGGCAAGCCGGAGGCCGCGGGCAAGAGCGTGGTGCGGCTGCTCGCCCGCACCGTGGAGGTCTACCGGGCGCAGCTCACCGTGATGCTGCTCGCCCTGGCGCTCATCGCCGGCGCGGCGCTGCTGCTCGACAACCCGCTGATCCTGGAATGGCACAATGCCGGCGGGTTCTTCGCAGACCCGATCCAGTCGGTCTGCGGCATGGCGCTGATGACCTACCAGCTCGGCTTCTTCAACATCCTGCCGCTCTACGTGCTGCTGATCGGCATCGCACCGATCTTCGTGCTGGTCGGCCGCGTCAGCCTGATCGCGGCGTTGGCGCTGTCGGGGAGCATCTACCTCGCCAGCCTCGTGTTCGAGTGGAACGTCCCGTCCTGGCCGGGGGAGGGGGATTGGTTCTTCGATCCGTTCTGCTGGCAGGTCCTGCTGGTGCTGGGTTTCGTGCTCCAGGGCTGGAGCCTGCGCTCGGACACCCTGCGGCGCTGGTCGCGGCGCCTGGTCCCGGTCGGCTTCGCCATCGTCACCGTCGGCGTCGTGCTGGCCGTGACCGAGATCCGGCCGGATCCCCTGATGGTGCCCGAACCGCGGCTGCTGTTCACGTTCGAGAAGACCTACCTGACACCGGCGCGGCTTCTTCATTTCCTGGGGGTATTGCTCGCCTTCGCTCCGCTTTACGCACTTATAGCTCCCCGAATCGGGGTCGTCGGGCGCTATCTCAGTCAGCTGGGCCGGAACTCGCTGGCGGTCTTCTCGATGGGCTCGATCCTGAGCCTGTTCGGGCAGCTCGTGCGTTTCCAGACCGGCGGCGGCGTGCTGGTCGATATGCTGGTCGCCGGAAGCGGCCTGGTGGGTCTGGGGTTCACCGCATGGTTCGTCGAATGGCGCACCCGCAGCAAGTCGTCCCGGCCCCGGCCGTGAGGCGCAGGCGCGCCTTCGGGATCCGCCGGGCGCTGGCCGGCCTGATCCTGGGTCTCGCGGCGCCGATCCTGGCGGTTGCGGCGGAGCAGCCGGCGGATCCGGGTCCGGGCGATCAACCCGGCCTGTCGCTGGAATGCCGGGTGCCGGGCGCTCAGCTCTACACCATGGCCAAGCTCGGCGCGGTCCGGACCGCGCTCAGCGAGAACCGCGCCCTCAAGATCCTGGCGATCGGCGGCAGCTCCGCGCCGGGCGCCTCGGCCTCGTATCCGGCCAAGCTCGAAGCCGCCCTGGAACGGGCCCTGCCCAAGATCGACGTGACCATCGACCACCGCGGGCTGCCCGGGGAGATCGCCTCCGGGGCGTCCGAGCGCCTGCGCACCATGGTGGCCGAGGCGGAGCCCGACCTCGTCGTCTGGCAGGTCGGGACCCACGACGCCATCGCCCGGGTGGATGCCGACGCGTTCGCCAGCTCGCTGAGCGAAGCCGTGGCCTGGATCCGCTCGCACGGGATCGACGTGGTGCTGGTCGATCCGATCTACACCGCCAGCATGGTGGCGGATGTCGACTACAACCGGATCGTCGACGCGGTCCGGACGGTGGCGAACGAGCAGCAGGTGCCCCTGGTCCGGCGGTACGAGGCCCTGCGCTACTTGTCGAGCCGAACCGAGAAGGGCGAGAGCCACATGCTCGGGCGGCAGTTCCGGCTGAACGATCTCGGCCTGCGCTGCATGGCCGAGCACGTGGCGTTGACCATCGCCACCTCACTCGCCCGGACCGAGGCCGCCCCGGAACCGACGACCGCGCCGGGCCCCGCGCCCTTAACCGAGCCGCAACGCGCCCCGGGCTAGACCCCTCATCCCGAGACCGTTCTTCGGCGGTGACTGGAACAGCGTCCTGGATACAGGATCCGAGGATCCCGCGTCCGAGGATCCCTGGTGTCTGGCGCCGCCTTCACGGGATCGACGGGCATCATCCGGCTTCGAAGGCCGGCCCCGCCTTCAGGGTGATGCGCGAAATGAGCCCGGCGCGGAGCGCGTAGTGTCAGCCACGGCCGTCCCAGCCCGCTCCCTGCTCGCCTCCGCCGGCCGGCGCCTGCATGCCCTGCGAGGCGGCCCGGCGCGGGCCGCGCTTACCGTCTTCGCCATCCGGGTCGGCGCGGCCGGCTTCGCGTACGCAGCGCAGGTGCTCGCCGCCCGGCTGATGGGCTGGGACGCCTACGGGGTGTTCGCGTCGGTGTGGGTCTGGACCGCGATGCTGGGCCATACCCTGACGCTGGGCCTGTCGCAGGGCGCCTGCCGGTTCGTTCCCTGTGATCAGGCCCGGGGCGACCTCGACCTGGCTCGCGGATACATCCGGGCCGGCGCCCTGGTGACCGGCGGGGCGGCCATCAGCGTGGCCGCCCTCGGCGCGTCGCTGCTGTGGCTCGAGCCGGGCCTGTTCGCTCCGGCCTACCGGGCGCCGATCGCGGTGGCTGTGTGCGTGATGCCGCTCTTCGCTCTCCAGGATTACCTCGAAGGGGTGGCGCGCAGCCAGAACTGGGTCGGTCTCGCCATCGCGCCGCCCTACCTGCTGCGCCAGAGCCTGATGATGGCCTGCATGGTCGGCGCCGTCCTGCTCGGAGCCCCACCCCGGGCCGAGGTCGCGATGGCCTGCATGCTGGTCGCGGCCGCGATCGCCACGGCGCTCCAGGCCGCCCTGCTCGTGGCGCGCCTGCGGGCGGGCCTGCCGGCCGGGCCGCATCGCTATCATTGGCGGACCTGGCTCGGCACGAGCCTGCCGATCGCCGGGATCGACCTGGCCAATGCCGGCTTCACCTTCGTGGACGTGATCGTGCTCGGCGCCCTGGTGAGCCCGGCCGAGCTCGGCCTGTATTTCGCCGCGACCCGGATCCAGCAATTCGTGGTGTTCGTGCACTTCGCCGCCAGCGCGGCGACGCTTCAGCGCTACAGCGCCGCCCAGGCCCAGGCCGACCGCCCGCTGCTCGCCGACCTCGTCCGCCGGCAGGGCCGGCTGACCGCCGCCGCCACCCTGCTGGTCGGCGGCGGGATCGTGGTCGCAAGCCCCCTGCTGCTGGCGATGTTCGGCCCCGGCCTCGGCTCCAGCGTTCCGATCCTGGCCGTGCTGGTGGCCGGCAGCGTCGCCGCCAGCCTGTTCGGCCCCGGCGAGGACCTGCTGACCATGCTGGGCGGGGAGCGCCTCTGTGCCGGCATCACCGCCGCCATGCTGATCGCCGCCGCGCTCCTGTGCCTGGTCCTGATTCCACCGTTCGGAACCCTGGGTGCCGCGTTCGCGGTGGCGCTGGCGACGATCACCCGCGCCATGCTGCTGGCCGGCGCCGCGGGACGCCTGCACGGGCTGCCGACTCCGATCTGGTCCGCAGGAGCGACGCGATGATCGTCCACGCCGCCGCCGCGTTCGGAAGTCCTCCCGGCCTGGCGGCCTCGGTCGGTCCGGCCCCGGATCCGGAGGCGTGGGACGCCTTGTTCACCGCGAGCGCCACGCCCCACCCCCATTACGCGCACCACTCGGTCGCCGCACACCAAGCCACCGGGATGCTCCCCGAGGCTGTGAGCTTCGTCACGGTCCACCGCGGGGATCGCCTGGCCGCGCTCCTGCCGTTCGCGCTCCGGCGCGACTTGACCGGCCTCGGTGGCCGGGTCGCACGGCCGTTCTTGTCGCCGCTGGTGACGGCCACGGCGCCCCTGGTGATCGACGGCCCCGAGCGCGCCAGCGCGGTCGAGGCCCTCGTTGCCGGCCTGGAGCAGGCGTCCGGCGGCCGGGCCTGGCGCTGGCCCCTCC
>NZ_VRVD01000153.1:0-8830 GCF_008040015.1 Methylobacterium sp. WL18
GCCCGGATGCGGCGCCGCCCTGGGCGGTCTCCGCCACGAGGCCGGCCACGGCCTTCTCGGCGGCGATCTGCTGGCGCGCCACCGCGGTGCCGATCGCCTGGTTCTGGGACGTCGCCAGCATCTGGCTGGCCGTGGCGGCGAGGGTGCTCATGCGACCGTTCTAACGCGAGCCCTTGAATCCGGCGTTAGCCGGATCCGCCGCCTTTGAGTGGAAACCCGTGAAGACCTGGTTTCCAAAGGGCTCAGCCCTTTGGCGGGGTTCGGGGGTGGAGCCCCCGAGCCTCCAGGGCTCAAAAACTCGGCGGCGTGCAGGCGCTGACCACCTCGCACGGGTTGGGCCCGACGCAGCGGAACCGGTGCGGGCGGCGGCTGTCGAAGCTGTAGGCGTCGCCGGGGCCGAGGATGCGCCGTTCCTCGCCGACCGTGACCTCCAGGCGCCCGGACAGCACGATGCCGCCCTCCTCACCCTCGTGGGAGAGCGGCACGCGGCCGGTATCGGCCCCGGGCTCGTAGCGCTCCTTCAGGAGTTGGAGCTTGCGCCCGAACAGGCTGTCGCCGACCTGCAGGAACGAGATCGCCCCCTTGGTCGCCCTGCGGCCGATCTCGGTGAGCTCGTTCGCGGCGAAGAACGCCTTGCGCTCCGGCTCCGGCTCGAGCGCGAAGAACTCGGCCATGCCGATCGGCACCCCGTCGAGGATGCGCTTCAGGGCGCCCACCGAGGGGTTCACCCGGTTCGCCTCGATCAGCGAGATCGCCGAGTTCGTCACCCCGGCGCGCTTGGCCAGCGCCCGCTGCGACAGGCCGTGGCGGGCGCGTACGAAGCGCAGCCGCGCGCCGACATCGATGCTCATCCGTCCCGGCCCCGTTTTAGGTGTTGAGGATCCCGCAACGGTGCCGTCCGCGGCCCCGATTCTGCAAGGGCTTGGCGGCGATCAGAAAAGGACTTGTTGCCCGATCCGCCAGGGTGTCCCCTGGATCGGACGTCGCCCCGGAGAGCCGACCCATGACCGACCATCCCCTGCGCAACACGCCGTCGCTCGACGCCTTCTGGATGCCGTTCACCGCCAACCGCCAGTTCAAGGCGGCACCGCGCATGCTCGTGGCCGCGCAGGGCATGCACTACACGGCCGACGACGGCCGCACGGTGCTGGACGGCACAGCCGGGCTCTGGTGCGTCAATGCCGGGCACGGGCGCCGGGGGATCTCCGCCGCGGTGGAGCGCCAGCTCGCCACGCTCGATTTCGCCCCGACCTTCCAGATGGGCCACCCGATCGCCTTCGAGTTCGCCGAGCGGCTCGCCGAGATCGCCCCGGGCGGCCCCGACAACCGCCTCGACCGGGTGTTCTTCACCAATTCCGGCTCCGAATCGGTCGACACCGCCCTTAAGATCGCGCTCGCCTACCAGCGGGCGATCGGGCAGGGCACCCGGACCCGGCTAATCGGCCGGGAGCGCGGCTATCACGGCGTCGGCTTCGGCGGCCTGTCGGTGGGCGGCATCGTCTCGAACCGCCGGGTCTTCCCGCAGCTCAACGGGACCGACCACCTTCGCCACACCCACGATCCCGCCCGCAACGCCTTCGTGAAGGGCCAGCCCGAGCACGGGGCGGAGCTGGCCGACGACCTGGAGCGGCTGGTGGCGCTCCATGGGGCCGAGACCATCGCGGCCTGCATCGTCGAGCCGGTGGCGGGCTCCACCGGCGTGCTGATCCCGCCGAAGGGCTACCTCGAGCGCCTGCGCGCGCTCTGCACCAAGCACGGCATCCTGCTGATCTTCGACGAGGTCATCTCCGGCTTCGGCCGCCTCGGCGCGCCCTTCGCCACGGACTATTTCGGCGTGGTGCCGGACCTCGTGACCAGCGCCAAGGGCCTGACCAACGGCACGGTGCCGATGGGCGCGGTGTTCGCCAGCCGCCCGGTGCACGACGCGCTGATGAACGGCCCCGACGGGATCGAGCTGTTCCACGGCTACACCTATTCGGGCCACCCGGTGGCCTGCGCGGCCGGCCTCGCCACGCTGGACATCTACCGGGAGGAGGGGCTGCTCACCCGCGCCGCCGACCTGGCGGACGACTGGGCCACGGCGATGCACGACCTGCGCGGGCGCAAGAACGTCATCGACATCCGCACCATCGGGCTGATCGCCGGCATCGAGCTGGCCCCCCGGCCCGACGCCCCCGGCAAGCGCGCCTACGACCTGTTCGTGGATTGTTTTGCGCGCGGGCTGCTCACCCGCGTCACCGGCGACATCATCGCCCTGTCGCCGCCGCTGATCCTGGAGCGCGGCCAGATCGGCGAGATCGTCGAGGTGCTGGGCGCGGCGATCGACCGGGTGGCGTGAGGAGCGGGGGGCGGCGGACGCGCCTCCCGACACCGATCGATGATGATGCTCTGGCGGCACGATAAACCGCTTTGTCATTCCGGGGCGCCGAAGGCGAACCCGGAATCCAGATCCGCCGACGGTGGAAATGCTTGCGCTGTCGGCGGTTATGGATCCCGGGTTCCGCTTCGCGGCCCCGGGATGACAAGGAGGATGTTCGGACGGCGGTGCAATGCCCGCATCCTTCAAAGAAGAAATAGTTCTCTGCGCCCGAGTCCTCCACGAGCACGATCGGTCCCATCCTGAAAGCGGCCAGCGACGAGAACGCCTCTCTACCAATCGCCTCCGCCAATACCCGCGGCGCGGGGGAGGGCGGCGCCGGGCGGCCTTGAAGCCTGTAGGTGCCGGCCGCATCTGCCGCTCAACCGGGATGTGAGCCGGGTCGAGAGGATGTGCATGTCGAACACCGCCCTGATCGTCGGCGCCAGCGGGATCGTCGGGAGCGCCACCGGGGCGCTGCTCGCCGGGGAGGGCTGGCGGGTGGCGGGGCTCGCCCGCAAGCCGGTGGATCTGGCGGGGGTCGAGCCGGTGGTGGCCGACCTGCAGGACCCGGCTTCCCTGGAGACGGCGCTGGCCGGCCTCGCCCCGAGCCACGTCTTTTTGGCGACCTGGCAGCGGCGCCCGACCGAGGCCGAGATGATCCGGGTCAACCGGGCGATGATCGAGAACCTGCTCGACGCCCTGCGGCCGCAGAAGAGCGTCCGCCACGTCGCCCTGGTGACCGGTCTGAAGCACTATCTCGGCCCGTTCGAGGCCTACGGCAAAGGCACCCTGCCGCAGACGCCGTTCCGCGAGGACCAGGGCCGGCTCGACATCGAGAATTTTTACTATGCCCAGGAGGACGCGGTTTTCGATGCCAGCGCCCGGGACGGCTTCACCTGGAGCGTGCACCGCCCGCATACGATCATCGGCAAGGCGGTGGGCAACGCCATGAACATGGGCACGACGCTGGCCTGCTACGCCACCCTGTGCCGCGAGTTGAAGCGCCCGTTCACCTTCCCGGGCTCGGCCGCCCAGTGGAACGGGCTCACCGACATGACCGACGCCAGGCTGCTCGCCCGCCAGCTGCTCTGGGCCTCCACCGAGCCCAAGGCCGCCAACGAGGCGTTCAACGTCGTCAACGGCGACGTCTTCCGCTGGAGCTGGATGTGGGGCCGGATCGCCGACTGGTTCGGGATCGAGGCGGTGCCGTTCGACGGCACGGTCCGGCCGCTGGAGGACAGGATGGCGCAGGACGGGCCGGCCTGGGCCGAGATCGCCAAACGCCATGACCTAGCCGAGCCGGACCTCGAAAAACTGGCCTCGCCCTGGCACACCGATGCCGATCTCGGCCGGCCGATCGAGGTCGTCACCGACATGAGCAAGAGCCGGCGGCTGGGTTTTACGGCGTATCAGCCCACCGACGACGCGTTCTACGACCTGTTCACCCGGCTCCGGGCGGATCGGCTGATTCCCTAAGGGGATATAGTGGGCTCATCCATCGCTGGATGGGGCGTGGGTCCCCTCTCCCGTTCGGGAGAGGGACAGGGTGAGGGGTGCGACCTGCCCGGAAAAACCTGGTCCCTCACCCCAACCCTCTCCCGCACGGGAGGGGGGGCACGTTGCGACCGACATAAGTCGTCGCGCGACGATCGGAACTCGGTCGGAAAGAGGGCTCTGTCCTTCCTCCCAAAATCAACCCGACCCATCAGCCCGCCCGCCGTTCCGTCCCGCACCACTCGGCCACGAACAACGCCATCGCGGTGGTGCAGCGCTGCACCGAGGCGAGGCTCACGCGCTCGTCGAAGCCGTGGACGTTCTGGGCGATCGGCCCGTAGCACAGGGCCGGCACCCGGTCGTAGAGGGCGTAGACCCGCGTATCCAGGTAGCTCGGCGACATGAAGCTCTGCAGCTTCGCGCCCATCGCCCGCTCGTGCGCCCGGCCGAGCACGGCCTCCGCCTCGGAGCCCTCTGCCAGCACGTAGCCCTCGGCGTAAAAGCCGTTGAAGGCCACGCGCGGTGGATTGTTGCCCAGGAACGGGTCTGTGCGGGCGAAGTCCGAGACCGCGGCCTCGATCTCGGCGGCGGCCCGGGCCGCCGGGACGCCCGGATAGAGCGCGACGCGGCAGTCGATCCGGCACCAGGCCGGCACCGAGGAAGCCCAGTCGCCGCCCTCGATCTTGCCGATATTCAGGTTGATCGGATGGTCCTCTGCCTCGAAGTGGCGGTGCGCGCCCTTCTCGGCGTTCCAGCGCGCCTCGAGCTCCCGCAAGGCGGCGACGACCCGATAGGTCGCGTCGATGGCGTTGGCGCCGGCGCCCATCTCGCGCACGTGGACGGGCACGCCCCGGACCTCGACGGTGAACCACAGCACGCCGGTGTTGGCGCGCACCAGCTTTTCGTCCTCGGGCTCCGGGATCAGCACGGCGTCGGCCCGGTAGCCCCGCAGATGGGTCGCGAGCGCGCCGTTGCCGGTGGATTCCTCCTCGACCACCGACTGGATCGTCACCGCGGCGGCGGGCTGGAGGCCGAGGCGGGCCAGCGCGTCGAGGGCGAACAGGTTGGCGGCGTGCCCGGCCTTCATGTCGCCGCCGCCGCGGCCGTAGAGCCAGTCGCCCTCGATCACCGGATCGAAGGGCGGATGGGTCCACAGGTCGAGGGGCCCGACCGGTACCACGTCGACATGGGCCTGCAGGATCAGCGAGCGCCCGGTCTCGGTCTGCGGGCGGTGGTGGCAGACCACGATCGGGGCGTCCGAGTGGCGCGCGTCGATCTTCGAGCCGCCCGGATGGGCCGCGATGGCGGCCCGGTCCATGGCGAAGCGCTCGGTGGCGTAGCCCCGAGCCCGGAACGCCCCGAACACGTAATCCTGGCAGGCATGCTCCGCGCCCCGCAGCGAGGCGAACCGGACCAGCGCCTGCGTGTGCGCGACTTGGTCGGCGAAGCCTTCGGCCACGGAGGCTTCGATCTCGGCGGCGAGGGCGGGGTCGAGGGCCATGAGATCTCCGGATCTGGGATGGATAGGTGGCGCCCGGCGGCGGGTTTGTGTCAACGGGCGCAACTTCCGTGGAGGGCATCTTCCGTGCCGAAGCCAGGCCGCCCCGTCCTGGGAAGGGGCCGAGGGCCAAGCCAAGTTCCGCGTGCGCGCTGCAAGGGATTGGTTCGCGCCCCCCGCGATGACGGCGAAGGCGGCCGGATCGCCCCGAAAAGCCACAGCCCCGAAAAACCCCTGCCGGATGCGGCGCGCGACGGCATCGCCGCCACCCGGAGGCGGGCAGGACTCAGCTGTGGCAGCGCCTGCGCAGTCGAACCCCGGGGCGGCGGGATTCCGCCCAGGAACCTTGGCGTTGCCAAGGGCTTAGCCTATCTCGAAGCGGTCTTTTCCCCCTCCATCGAGGTCGTTCATGCGTATCGGTCTGGTCTCGGTCCTGTCCGGCTTGCTCCTGTGGGGCACGGCGTCCCCGGCGGCCCGGGCGGATGTGCTCATCACCGTCGACAAATCCGCCCAGCGCATGGAGGTCTCGGTCGATGGGCAGCCGCGCTACACCTGGCCGGTCTCCACCGGGGTCGAGGCCTACGACACGCCCTCCGGCTCCTATCGGCCGTTCCGGATGGAGCGCACCCACTTCTCGAAGGAGTGGGACGATGCACCCATGCCGTTCGCGATGTTCTTCACGAACCAGGGCCACGCGATCCACGGCACCAACCACGTCCGCAGCCTCGGCCGCGCGGCCTCGCATGGCTGCGTGCGCCTGTCGGTGCGCAACGCCGCGACCCTGTTCAACCTCGTGAAAGCCCAGGGGGCGGGCCGGACCCGCGTCCAGATCGAGGGCGCCGACGCCCTGGTGGCCGAGCGCGGCACGCGCACCCGCCGGCTCGCCCGGAGCCGCGATCCCTATGCCCCGGACGACACCCTGGCCGACCTGGACCAGATGGGCCGGCGCACGGTCCCGGCCTCGTACGCCCGAACCGCCGTGCGCCCGGCCTACGCGCCGGTACCGGGTTATGGGTATCCGGTCGAGCTAGAGGAGTGATAGGGCGGATATTTTTATCGCTGCCACCAATCTCAATGACAGTGAACACGAAATTAATTATGTTTTTATCCAAAAATCGTAAACATCTTTATTTACAGAGTTAATATTATACAATCGTTGCTTCTACCGTTGGCGATGTTACATCTGTAATTAGCTTTCCGTGCAAATAATTTTCACCACCCCAGGATAAGTTAAATTAATCCGGAACTATTTTATTAATGACGATCTTCATGCCGACAGGTTGATAATTATCGTCCTGCATTCGAGATAAAATTAAATTCCTAAATACTTCGTACTGCACAGAACTTGCGTGTTTACCGGCGAAGCGTCTAAGTATATCTCTCCCCCGAAAAGTCTTCACCCAAGATCCATCTGCCAAATTAGTTTGATATGCTGTCGATAGTTCGAGCTCTTTAGCACGCATTTTGTCCAAACTTAGCGCGTTTTCCGAAGCGGCCTTAACTCGCTTGACTGATCGATCTATGGCTTGAAATAATTCACCCGCAAGATCACCCTTTTTTGGATCGGTCCCCGTATTGATGGAAGAAACCAGAGTAGCATTTGCAAATTCTGATAATTCGTGCCTCAAAAGCTGCGGAAGTGTTTCTGAAGCACCTTGTCGCAATTCGTCGATGATCTGCTCTTTTGTTAGTGAATTTCCCAATCCAAGAGATCGAAGCACACCTTGAATGTAGTCAATTTCAAGAAAATAGTTCTCAATATGATACACATCCCAGCTGAACACATTTACTGATTCAGCCCGAGATTCACTTCCATCCGAGTCCTTATCGGTGATCGCATAAAATTCATACGGCAGCTGCCCTTGTTTAGATGCCGTATCAAGGGTTTCATGCAACGCGTTTACCCTTGCCTTATTGCTACCTGAAATTAGATTTGCCTTTCCCTGAATATTAGGAAAAAGCGCCGCTACGACTTTTCGGTCAAAGTCAGAATCCCCGCCGCCCTCAAATAATATAACTTTGCCTCCAGGCCGGTAAGCAGCCAAATCTCCAACAAGATCAACTAATGCCAATTCTAAATCAGCGTTAGCTTTCAGCGGGCGGAGCTGAGATTCATTCCGAGAAATGTTCGAACACGGGAGCATATGAAAAACATTGTAATTAGCTGCGCCGACGACCTCTCGCAAAAGAGCGTCAGAATGCGTAACCAACCAAATTTGATTGTTAAGGGCTTCACCTAGGTGCTTTTTGTAAAACTGTGGCAAGCCACGAATTAGGCGTGGATTCAAATGAAGCTCAGGCTCGTCTAAAATGATGATTGAATTTTTTGGCGCCGAATTTCTAATACGAAGATAACCGTACAATATTTCTTTCTCACCAGAGCTTAATTCATCTAAATCATGCGTGTTGCCATCTTTGGTTTTCACCGGAAATGTAAGCGAGCCATCTGCCTTCGGCGCAGGGCCGAGAAACTCTTTGTCTGGGAAAAACGTCTCAAACAATTCCTTAAGTGTACTACTTAAGGTCGATTGCGATGCGCGAGGTACCCCGGCCTGTTCAGCAAGTATTTCCTTAACATATGACGCAGCCATTTCCCCTTTAACATTCATATATTTCTGCGAATAATTCTACAACGCAGTCTGACTACGCTGTTGCTCATTCGCATATAGATTTAAGTTTATGCCTTGAACTGACTCTCGCCCATAATGTCTTTGCGCCCCATGATAATCTAAGACCCCGATCTCATTCGGGCGAAATGTACTAAATATTAATGCAAGTGCTATCGACTGAGTGATTTGAGGAACACCTCCTGTTGGAATAGTAACCTCACCCCTTATTGTCGGCGCTGTAATTTCTCGAAGGAACTCTGGATAAAGCGCGAAGGCCCGTTGACCAACTGCAGCTTCTCGATCCCGGAATTGGGCGGCAAATAGTGCCATTTTATATCCGCCCCAAGAATACGCCTCGGGCAACTCAAGCCTCCAAACATACTCTTTGAGCAATTCGTGAATATTTGCTGAAATGAACGCTCTTTCATCCTCTGCAAGCTTGAACTCGCAGGATATTTTTAGCTCTTTATTCGCATCGTTTAATATTGTTTTGTAATCACTTGCTCTATTAGAAAGCACAATTTGAAATTCTCCCATCCATTGCTGCCATTCATTTGCTTGATATCCTCCATAGACCGATTTTAAAAGTCGAATAGCATCAAATATGCAGGATTTTCCGGACCCATTTTGTCCAGCTATAATTATTATGTGGCCCAGATCGGTCATTGATATTGATCGAATGCCACGAAAATTTGTGATATCTAAACGTTCAATTCGCAAAATGCTCTCCAAAGCTGCGGGCGTTATATATATTATTGCAACGCACCATCATTGATGGGATTTATCATCCTTAGGTTGCAAATTCAATCCATTTTTGCAATTTGAGGCTTATTTTTAATTTATTCTTCCCGCCCATCCCCCATCTTCTTT
>NZ_VRVD01000154.1:0-8802 GCF_008040015.1 Methylobacterium sp. WL18
GGTCGCGCGCAGGTCGGCGATCTCGCAGCGCTCCTGGCTGGTCTCGCGCAGGCGCAGCAGCGCGCGGCCGGCCACCGCCTGCCCGTGGGCGTCGATGCTGCGCCCGGTCTGGGTGCGCAGGCTCAAGGAGAAGCTCGTGCCCCGCGCCCGCAGGGTCTCGACCGCGGCCTCGACCGCGGCGGCGTCGGAGGCGACCAGCCAGGTGCCGAAGGCCAGCACGCGGCGGGCATAGCCCGATGTCGGCCGCTCGCCGTAGATCGCCAGGCTGATGTCGCCCTCGACCACCGGCTCGCTGCGCCGGTCCCAGGTGACGATGACCTGGCGCTCGGCGTTGAGCAGCATCTCGGCGCGGTCGTGCGCGCCGCGGAGCACGTCGAGGGCGCCGGCCAGCTCCCGCTCCCGGCGGGTCCAGCGCCCGCGCTCGTAGAGGTGGAGCAGCGAGAGGATCACCGCGAAGGCGACGAGGCCGCCGAAGATCGCCAGGGCGGCGACGCTGTGCATCTCACGCGGC
The DNA here is from genome assembly GCF_008040015.1 of Methylobacterium sp. WL18. Taxonomy (NCBI): domain Bacteria; kingdom Pseudomonadati; phylum Pseudomonadota; class Alphaproteobacteria; order Hyphomicrobiales; family Methylobacteriaceae; genus Methylobacterium; species Methylobacterium sp. WL18. The sequence continues at coordinate 512 of NZ_VRVD01000154.1, forward strand.
GCGTGCGTGGTCGCGGTCTCGGGCAGTTCGGCGAGCGCAGCGCTCGCCGCCGTCAATGTGAGCGCACCCACGCAGATTCGAACGTGCGCGGCACGACCGACACCCATGATAGCCCTGCCCCCACCCCTGGCGATCCGACATGCGCGTGCAACCGCGCGGCGCGAAACGCACCGTCCCCGCGACGATTCTCTCGAACCCTCGCGGACCCACCGATCTAAGATTCGACTGCACCTTACCGTGCGGCGGAATCCAGCCGGAAGGGGAACGAAGCGTGGCTATACGCCGAGGGCTCACAATCATCCGTTAACGACACTCAGAAGACACAGTGCGTTGGCGCTCAAACGGGTTGACAAACGAAAGGGCCCGACGCAGCGCGCCGGGCCCTATTTCGGTCGATGATCGAGGGAGCGAACGCCGTCCCGGCCCTTCTCGGGCCGGTCAGGAATTCAACCTCCGGTTTGGCTTGCGCGCCGAACCGGAGGCGTCGCCGGCCGGAGCCGGCTCAGTAGCGGTAATGCTCGGACTTGAACGGGCCGGACTCGGAGACGCCGATATAGGCGGCCTGGTCGGGGCGCAGCTTGGAGAGCTTCACGCCGATCTTCTCCAGGTGCAGGGCCGCGACCTTCTCGTCGAGGGTCTTGGGCAGGGTGTAGACCTGCTTCTGGTACTTCGACGTGTTGGTCCAGAGTTCGATCTGCGCCAGCGTCTGGTTGGTGAACGAGGCCGACATCACGAAGGACGGGTGACCCGTGGCGTTGCCGAGGTTCACCAGGCGGCCCTCCGACAGGAGGATGATGCGGTGGCCGTCCGCGAAGGTGATCTCGTCCACCTGCGGCTTGATGTTGGACCACTTGAGGTTCTTCAGGCCGGCGACCTGAATCTCGTTGTCGAAGTGGCCGATGTTGCAGACGATCGCCCGGTCCTTCATCGACCGCATGTGATCGAGGGTGATGATGTCCTTGTTGCCCGTGGCGGTGACGAAGATGTCGGCGCGCGGGGCGGCGTCCTCCATCGTCACGACCTCGTAGCCCTCCATGGCGGCCTGGAGCGCGCAGATCGGGTCGATCTCCGACACGAGCACGCGGCAGCCGGCGTTGCGCAGCGAGGCGGCCGAGCCCTTGCCGACATCGCCGAAGCCGGCGACCATGGCGACCTTGCCGGCCATCATCACGTCGGTGCCGCGGCGGATGCCGTCGACCAGCGACTCCTTGCAGCCGTAGAGGTTGTCGAACTTCGACTTGGTCACCGAGTCGTTCACGTTGATCGCCGGGAAGAGGAGCTTGCCCTCCTTGGCCAGCACGTACAGGCGGTGCACGCCGGTGGTGGTCTCCTCGGAGACGCCCTTGATGCTGTCGGCGAGGCCGGCGAACCAGCCCTTCGGCTTCTCGACGAGCTTCTTCTTGAGCAGCGCGAAGAAGACCTCCTCCTCCTCGCTCTCCGGCTTGTCGAGGAAGGCGGTGTCGCCGTTCTCGGCGCGCAGGCCGAGGTGGACGAACATGGTGGCGTCGCCGCCGTCGTCGAGGATCATGTTCGGCATGCCGCCGCCATGCCAATCGAACAGGCGCGAGGTGTAGTCCCAGTACTCTTCCAGGGTCTCGCCCTTCACGGCGAAGACCGGGATGCCGGCGGCCGCGATGGCGGCGGCGGCGTGGTCCTGGGTCGAGTAGATGTTGCAGGAGACCCAGCGGATGTCGGCGCCGAGCGCCTTCAGGGTCTCGATCAGCACGGCGGTCTGGATCGTCATGTGCAGCGAGCCGGCGATCTTGGCGCCCTTCAGGGGCTGCGCGGCGCCGTACTCCTCGCGGACCGCCATCAGGCCCGGCATCTCCGTCTCGGCGATCGAGATCTCCTTGCGGCCGTAATCGGCCAGCCCGATGTCCTTGACGATATAATCCTTGGCCATGAGTCGGCGGCTCCGTGTGTTCGCGTTGCGGTTCGGGGCCAGGCCCTACCACTTCGGACGCTACGAAGCAATCAAGACATAAACATGTCTTTATGCGTTCCAAGCTGCGGGGCGGCCGTGGCCCGTGGTTTTCGCCCGCTCAGATCTCGATCTCGGTGCCGACCTCGACCACCTGCCGCGTCGGCACGCCGAAGAAAGCGCCGGTGCGCTCGGCGTTGCGCTGCATGAAGGCGAACAGGTTCTCGCGCCACGAGGCCATGCCGAGATGGTCGTCCTTCGGGATGATCGTCTCGTGCCCGACGAACACGGTCATGTCGTCGACGACGTTGGCGGGCAGGTGGCGGGACGCGACCGCGCAGGCCAGCCCCTCCGGGATCGAGGCCTCCTCCATGAAGCCGTAGCGCAGGATCACCCGGTAGAAGTCCGGCGCCAGGATCGTCACGTGGGCGCGCTGCTCCACCGGGACCGTGGGGGTCTCCTCGTAGAGCGCGGTGATGATCAGGATCCGCTCCATCAGGGCGTGGTTGCGCTCGACGAAGCGTGACAGGTGCAGCGGGATCCCGTGCTCGGCCGCCGACAGGAACGCCGCGGTGCCGGGGAGGCGCAGCAGCTCGCGGTGCTGGAGCCCAGCCAGGAACACGTCCTCCGGCTGGCGTAGCGCGACCCGGGCCTGCTCGACCAGCTCGTTGCCCTTCTTCCAGGTGAGCATCATCAGCGCGACGAAGCCGGCCAGCACCAGGGGAAACCAGCCGCCCTCCAGGATCTTCACGCTGTTGGCCGCGAAGAACACGGCGTCGATGGCCAGGAAGACTCCGTTGACCGCGAAGACCAGGATCGGGTTGTAGCCCCAGCGCAGGGCGATCAGCGCCGCCAGCAGCGTGGTGATGGCCATCAGCATCGAGACCGCGATGCCGTAGGCCCCGGCGAGCGCGTCGGAGGAGCCGAACACCACCACGGCCACCAGGGTCGCGGCGGCGAGCAGCCAGTTCACCATCGGCACGTAGATCTGGCCGCGCTCCTCCTTCGCAGTCTGGACGATGCGCATCGCCGGCAGGAAGCCGAGCTGCACCGATTGCTGGGTCAGGGAGAACACCCCGGAGATGATCGCCTGCGAGGCGATGATGGTGGCGAGCGTCGCCAACGCGATCAGCGGGTAGTGGCCCCAATCCGGGCACAGGCGGAAGAACGGGTTCTCGATCGCGTCGGGCGCGGCGAGCAGCAGGGCGCCCTGCCCGAAATAGTTGAGCACCAGCGCCGGCAGGACCAGGACGAACCACGCGACCCGGATCGGCATCGCGCCGAAATGGCCGAGATCGGCGTACATCGCCTCGCCGCCGGTGACCGCCAGGAAGGCCGCGCCCAGCATCGCGAAGCTCACGTGCCAGCCGGCATGGAGCATGAAGTCGACGGCGCGCAGCGGGTTCAGCGCGGTGAGGATCTCGGGCTTGCCCAGGATGCCGACGATCCCGAGGGCCGCCAGCACCACGAACCAGACCAGCATCACCGGGCCGAACACCCGGCCGATCACCGCCACGCCCTTGTGCTGGACAGAGAACAGCACGACCAGGATCGCGATCGTGATCGGCACCACGAAGTGTCCGAGCGACGGCGCGTCGACCTTCAGCCCCTCGATGGCCGAGAGCACCGAGATCGCCGGGGTGATCGCGCCGTCGCCGTAGAGCAGCGCGGCACCGATCAGCCCGACCACAAGGAGCGCCGCCTTCCAGGTGCCGTGCCGGGCCTGCCGGGCGCCGAGCAGCGCCAGCATGGCGACGATGCCGCCCTCGCCCTTGTTGTCCGCGCGCAGGATCAGCACCGCGTATTTCAGCGACACGATCAGGATCAGCGACCACAGGATCAGCGACACCGCGCCCGTGGCGGCTTCCGGGACCGAGGCGCCCCCGGCGGTGGCCGCCTTCACGGCTTCCTTGAAGGCGTAGAGTGGGCTGGTGCCGATATCCCCGTAGACGACGCCGAGCGCGCCGAAGACGAGGGCGGGCTTGAGGCGGCTTTTCTGGGACGCGGCGTCGTCGCCTGCCCCGGCTTGAGCATCGGGCGCCGCCGCGGGGGCAAGGGACTGACTCAACGCACGTCTCCCGCGGGATTAAATCGTTCGCCCTGACCGGACAGGTAGAGCGCCGTCCGTCGAAGTGGAAGCCGATGCAGCCGGACAGGTTTTCGAGAACGGCTCGCCACGGCCGAACGATCAACCGGAAACCGCATCCGTTCTCCGACGGCTTCCCCGATCTCGGGCATGAGCCACGCCCCTTTCCCGGACGCCTGGAACGTCAGTGGAAGGTGATCCGGGACCCAGCAGAAGAACACGCCGCGCAGCGGCACGCCCGTGGAACTCCGGGTGCAAGCCAGGCGCTTCGCGTCGTCTTGTGCTGGGTCTCGGGTCGCATTCCGCTGACGCTGCATGCGTCCGGGAAAGGGACGGCGCATAACCGGCACTGCTCCGCTCCGCCCGTTTCCCTCCGGGCCCGCCCCGGTCACACCAGCTCAGCCAACGCCTCCGGGCAGGCTTCGCCCCGCCGCAGGCCGAACACCGGCACGCCGGCATGGCGGGCGATGGAGGCGGCCACGGTGGCGAGCGGTGCCGGCGCCCCCTCGCTCTCGCTGACGGCGATGGCCAGCAGCGGCACGCCGTGCAGGCGCAGGGTCTCGCAGGCGGTGAGCGCGTGGCTGATCGCCCCGAGATAGCTGCCGGAGACCAGCAGCGCCGGCACGTCGAGCGCCTTGAGCCAGTCGAGCCCGGTGGCACGGTCGGTGACCGGGCTCATCAGCCCGCCGACCCCCTCGATGATCAAGGTTTCCTCGGTGCGGGCGACCTGCCCCCGGCACCATCCGACGAGATCGGACAGGTCCAATGCCCGGCCCTCCAGGGCGGCGGCCTGATCGGGCGCGAGCGGGGCCGAGAACCGCCAGGGGGAGCACGCCTCGACCGTCTCGTCCTCGATGGCGAGGCCCTGCGCGTCGAGGAGGCGGGCGGTGTCGCTCTCCGCGAAGGCCGGATCGCTCAGAGGCGGCACGCCGCTCGCCAGGGGCTTCAGGGTCCGGACCGGCCGACCCTGCGCCCGCAGGCGCCGGGTCAGCGCCGCGGTGACGTAGGTCTTGCCGATCTCGGTGCCGGCGCCGGCGACGAAGACCGTGCGGGCGGCCATGTGTCAGCCGCCTCAGGCCTGGAACGTGCCGTGGCAGTGCTTGTACTTCTTGCCCGAGCCGCACGGGCACGGCTCGTTGCGCCCGACCCGGCCCCAGGTGGCGGAATCGTTCGGGTCGCGCTCCAGCACCGCGCCGTCCACCGACAGGCCCTGCGCGGCGTAGCCGTAGGCGGGACCGCCGCCGCCATCGCTGCCCGAGCCGCGCTCGCCGTAATCCATCTCGTTCTCGCCGGTGACCGGGTCGAGATGCTGGGCGAACATTTGCGGCAGCTCCGGCGTGCCGCCCGGGAAGCCCTGCTGCTGATCGGGCTGATGGTGCACGATCTCGACGCGGGAGAGCTGCGCCGTCACCTGCTCGCGCAGGGACGTCACCAGGCTGTTGAACAGGTCGAAGGCCTCGGACTTGTATTCGTTGAGCGGATCGCGCTGGGCGAAGCCGCGCCAGCCGATCACCTGCCGGAGGTGGTCGAGGGTCACGAGGTGCTCGCGCCAGAGGTGGTCCAGGGTCTGGAGCAGGACCTGCTTCTCGATATAGGCGGTGATCTCGGTGCCGTTCTTCTCGGCCCGCTCGGCATAGGCGGTCTCGGCGGCCTTGAGCAGACGCTCGCGCATCTCCTCGTCGGCGATGCCCTCTTCCTTGGCCCACTCCTCCACCGGCGCGTCGAGGTTGAGCACCTCAAGAACCTGTTCGCGCAAGGCCGCGACGTCCCACTGCTCGGCGTAGGCGTTCTGCGGAATGTAGCGGGCGACGAAGTCGTCGATCACGCCCTCGCGCATCTCGTCGACGGTCTCGCGCACGCTCTCCTGGGCCATGAAGTCCCGGCGCTGCTCGAACACGACCTTGCGCTGGTCGTTCATGACGTTGTCGTACTTGAGCACGTTCTTGCGCATGTCGAAGTTGCGCGCTTCGACCTTCTGCTGCGCCTTCTCGATCGCCTTGTTGATCCAGGGGTGGATGATCGCCTCGCCCTGCTCCAGGCCGAGCTTCTGCAGCATCCCGTCCATGCGGTCGGAGCCGAAGATCCGCATCAGGTCGTCCTGAAGCGACAGGTAGAACTTCGAGCGGCCCGGATCGCCCTGGCGGCCGGAGCGGCCCCGGAGCTGGTTGTCGATGCGCCGGGATTCGTGGCGCTCGGTGCCGATGATGTAGAGGCCGCCCGGCAGGGCCTTCTTGCGGCCGGCTTCCGGGTCCGCCGGCTCGCCCGAGGCCAGCACCTTGGCGCGGTTGTCGGCGATCTCCGCCTTGATCGCCTCGATGGCGGCGTCGCGCTCCGGCCCGTCCGGGAGCTGGCTCAGCTCCTTCTCGATCCGCATCTCGAGGTTGCCGCCGAGTTTGATGTCGGTGCCGCGGCCGGCCATGTTGGTGGCGATGGTGATCGCGCCCGGCACGCCGGCCTCGGCGACGATGTAGGCCTCCTGCTCGTGGAAGCGGGCGTTCAGCACGGCGAAGCGCTTGGTCACCCGGCCCTCGCGGGCGGCCTTGTAGACGTCGGTGAGCGCGTTCGGATCGGAATAGTCGAGCAGGGTGTAGCCGGCCTTCTTCAGCATCTCGGCCAGGTGCTCGGACTTCTCGATCGAGCCGGTGCCGACCAGGATCGGCTGGTGGCGGCTATGCGCCTTGTCGATCTCCGCGATGATCCCTTCGTACTTCTCGGCGACCGTGCGGTAGACCTCGTCGTCCTCGTCGACGCGCTCGACCTCCTTGTTGGTCGGGATGTCGACCACGTCGAGCTTGTAGATCTCGGCGAACTCGTCGGCTTCCGTCGAGGCCGTGCCGGTCATGCCGGCGAGCTTGCCGTAGAGGCGGAAGTAGTTCTGGAACGTGATCGAGGCCAGCGTCTGGTTCTCGGGCTGGATCGTCACGCGCTCCTTGGCCTCGAGGGCCTGGTGCAGTCCCTCCGAGTAGCGCCGGCCCTGCATCATGCGGCCGGTGAACTCGTCGATGATCACCACCTCGTCGTTCTTGACGATGTAGTCCTTGTCCCGGGTGAACAGGGTGTTGGCGCGCAGGGCCTGGTTCACGTGGTGGACGAGGCTGACGTTGTGGGCGTCGTAGAGGTCGCCGTCCTTGAGCAGGCCGACCTCGCGCAGGGTCACCTCGACGAACTCGTTGCCGGCTTCCGTGAGCGAAACCGTGCGCTGCTTCTCGTCGAGGTCGTAATGCTCGCGCACCAGCCGGGGCATGATCGCGTCGACCGAGACGTACAGCTCTGAGCGGTCGTCCACCGGCCCGGAGATGATCAGCGGCGTGCGGGCCTCGTCGATCAGGATCGAGTCCACCTCGTCCACGATCGCGAAGTTGTGTCCCCGCTGGGCGAGCTGCGACAGCTCGTACTTCATGTTGTCGCGCAGGTAGTCGAACCCGTACTCGTTGTTGGTGCCGTACGTGATGTCGCAGGCGTAGGCCGCCTTGCGCTGCTCGTCGTCGAGCCCGTGCACGATGGTCCCGACGGTGAGCCCAAGGAACCGGTAGAGCTGGCCCATCCATTCCGCGTCGCGGGCGGCAAGGTAGTCGTTCACGGTGACGACGTGGACGCCCTTGCCCTCCAGGGCGTTCAGGTAAACCGGCAGCGTCGCCACCAGGGTCTTGCCCTCGCCGGTCTTCATCTCGGCGATGGCGCCCTCGTGCAGGACCATGCCGCCGATCAGCTGCACGTCGAAATGGCGCTGGCCGAAGACCCGCTTGGCCGCCTCGCGCACCGTGGCGAAGGCCGGGACCAGGATGTCGTCGAGGCTCTTGCCGGCGGCCAGTTCCGCCTTCAGCATGTCGGTCCGCGCCCGGAGCGCGTCGTCCGACAGGGCCTGGATTTCCGGTTCCAGCGCGTTGATCAGCGCCACCCGCGGGCGGTAGCCCTTGACGCGGCGGTCGTTGGAGGAGCCGAAAATCTTCTTGGCGATCGAGCCGAGCATCGTTGACCTGCAGACGCGCGAGCCCGCCGACGGGTGAGCGTGGCGGGCCGGCCTTGGCGGAGTTGGCCGGGCTTATAGAGGTAAACATCCGCCGACGCACCTGAAAGAGGGCGGCGCCAACAGGCCGGGCGCCGGAAGGCCGAAACGGCAGCGCTTGCCTTCTCGCGCGACGCGCGCCACCTGTGCCGCGGCCCGCCGCCCGGCCTCGACAGGGGCGGCGACGAGACGTCAGCCGAGGACCACGCCAGCATGCCGAACACCGCCCTCCTCCGGCGCGCGAGCGCGCTTGCCCTGATGCTCGCGCGCCGGAGGAG
>NZ_VRVD01000155.1:0-8762 GCF_008040015.1 Methylobacterium sp. WL18
GCCGCGCGGCCACGGCGACGGCCTGCGCCTCCCCGTGCGGGTTGAGATCGATGTCGCGACTGCCCTGCAGGCGGCCCTCGGCGTTCCAGGCGGTCTGGCCGTGGCGGATGAAATAGATCGTAGCCAACCGTCTCGAAATCCTGTCGCTGCGCAGGCGCCCGGAACGGCCGCGCGTGCCAACCGTTCTGGGCGTTCGTCGGCAAAGCCCCTCAACACGGTCCTGCCCATGTCTAAGAAGCACGGCAAGCATCTTCCCGGCCAGTCGCAGGACGGGGGCGTGACAGACGCCTCCGATCGGCACCAAGCCGCCCGGTCGCGGGTGCCCTCGACCGCCGTCTGGGCCGGTGCGGCCGACGTGATCGCCGGGACGGTCCCGGCGGCCCTGGGCGGCCACCGGCCGGCCCCGATCCGGGTCGCCCCGGGGATCGTGGCGGTCGAACCCGGAATGCGGGTCGACCTGACGGCGATCGATTCCGACGCCGACGGCGGCCTCGACAAGGTCTGGGCCAAGGAGGCGCTGAGCCGGGAGCGCGAGCGCATCAGCGCCTTGCAGGAGCGTCTCTATGCCGAGCGCGCCCGCAGCCTGCTGCTGGTGTTCCAGGCGATCGATACCGGCGGCAAGGACGGGACGATCCGGTCGGTGCTCAAGGGCGTCAACCCGCAGGGTTGCGCGGTGTCGTCGTTCAAGGTGCCGTCGAGCGACGAACTCGATCACGATTTCCTGTGGCGTTACCACGCCCGGACGCCGGGGCGGGGCATGATCGGCGTGTTCAACCGCAGCCATTACGAGGACGTCCTCGTGGTGCGGGTGAAGGAGCTGGTCCCCGACTCGGTCTGGCAGGGCCGCTACCGGCTGATCAACGATTTCGAGCGGCTGCTCACCGAATCCGGCACGGTGGTGATCAAATTCTTCCTGCACATCTCCAAGGACGAGCAGAAGAAGCGCCTCGAAGCCCGGATCGCCGATCGGGAGAAGCACTGGAAGTTCGACCCCGCCGACCTCATCGAGCGGAAAGCCTGGGACTCCTACCAGCAGGCCTTCGCCGACGCGCTCTCGCAATGCTCGACGCCGCACGCGCCGTGGCTGGTGGTGCCTGCCAACCACAAGTGGTTCCGCAACTACGTGATTGCCCGCACGATCGCAGATACGCTGGAGGCGATGGACCCGCGATTCCCCAAGGCCGCGAAGGGAATCGCCGACCTGAAGGTCCCGAACTGATCCAAGGGGTGCCGCATGCTGGTGGTTCGGGAGGTCGCGGTCTCTGGCTACCGCTCGCTCCGGCGGATCGGCTTCCCGGTGGACGACCTGTCGGTGTTCGTGGGCGGCAACGGCACCGGCAAGACCAACCTGTATCGCGGCCTCGAACTGCTTCAGGACGCCGCCCGGGGGACGCTCACCCGCGCGCTCGCCGTGGAGGGCGGGATGGATTCGGCGCTCTGGGCGGGGCGTCGGCGGCACGGCGAGGCGGCACGGATCCGCCTGTCCGCCACCCTGTACGATGACGGGACCGGACAGGTGTTCACCTACGCGGTCGAGGTCGGGCTCGTGCAGCAGGCCGGCGGCACCACCTACGGCGCCGCCTTCCGCAAGGAACCGCAGGTGAAGGCCGAGCGGTTGACCGTCCGGACAGGCGCCCGCACGGCGGTCCTCCTCGACCGCGATGGCCGGACCGGTTTCGCCCGCGACGAGGAGGGGCGCAAACGGCCGCTGGGCCTGGATCTGCTGCCCACCGAAACCGCGCTCGGCACCTTCCTGGACGCCACGCGTCACCCGGAGATCGCCCTGGTTCGGCTCGCCATGACGGCTTGGCGCTTCCATCACGATTTTCGGACCGATGCCGAGTCGCCGCTCCGCCGCCCGTGCCTGGCAGTGACGACGCCGACCCTCGCCTCGGACGGGTCCGACCTCGCCGCCGTGTTCGCCACCCTGGCCCATATCCGGCAGGACACGGGCGATCTCGATGCGGCGCTGGATGGCGCCTTCCCGGGCGCCCGGCTCGTGGTGCCGGATCCGGGGCGCGAGGCGAGCTTCGGCGTCACCGTCCCTGACTTCCCGGGCCGCACCTTCGCGGCCTCGGAGCTGTCGGACGGGACGTTGCGCTACCTCGCCCTCACCGGAGCGCTGCTGGCCTACCGGCTGCCGCCCTTCATCGCCCTGAACGAGCCGGAAGCGAGCCTGCATCCGGATCTGATGGAACCGCTCGCCCGGATGATCGCCCGGGCCGCCGAGCGCACCCAGATCTGGCTGGTCACGCATTCCGAGCGGCTGGCGGACGGGATCGCGATCCATGGGGGCGCCAGGCCGCGGGTGGTCGTCAAGCGCGACGGCGAGACCTGGATCGACGGGCTCACCCTTTCAGGTGAATTCGCCGACGCGGACGACGAAGATTAATCCTTGTCGAGGGTCAGGTCCGGCGCGTCGGGGTTCTTCATGCCGACGACGTGGTAGCCCGCATCCACGTGCAGGATCTCGCCGGTCATGCCCGCGGCCATGTCGGAGATCAGGTAGGCGGCGGTCTCGCCGACTTCGCCGATGGTCACGGTCCGGCGCAGGGGCGCGTTGTACTCGTTCCACTTCAGGATGTAGCGGAAGTCGCCGATCCCCGAGGCCGCCAGGGTCTTGATCGGGCCGGCCGAGATCGCGTTGACGCGGATATTCTTCGGCCCGAGATCGGCCGCGAGGTAGCGCACCGACGCTTCGAGCGCCGCCTTGGCCACGCCCATGACGTTGTAGTGCGGCATCCACTTCTCGGCGCCGTAATAGGTCAGCGTCACCAGGGAGCCGCCCGGGCGCATGATCTTCTCGGCGCGCTGGGCCACCGCGGTGAACGAGTAGCACGAGACCAGGAGCGACTTGGTGAAGTTCTCCTCGGACGTCTCGAGGTAGCGGCCGGTCAATTCGTCCTTGTCCGAGAAGGCGATGCAGTGGATCACGAAGTCGATGCCTTCGGGGAAGACCCGGGCGGCCTCGGCGAACACGGCGTCGATGGTCGCCGCCTCGGTCACGTCACAATGCCCGATGACGTGGGCGTCGAGTTCCTTGGCCAGGGGCTCGACCCGCTTGCGCAAGGCGTCGCCCTGGTAGGTGAACGCGAGTTCGGCCCCGTGCGCGCGGGCGCTGCGGGCGATGCCCCAGGCGATCGAGCGGTTGTTGGCGACACCGAGCACGAGGCCCCGCTTGCCCGCCAGAATGCCCTGCCCGTGTTCCGCCATGATCGATCCTGGAAACCTCTCGGCCCCTTGCGGCACCGGGGGTCTCCTTAACGGAGCCGGCCCGGCGACGGAAGTGCGCACCCCGCCGCCGGGCGACCGGGTGCGGGGCGCCTGTTACGCAGCCTTCTACGCCACCTTGGCGCGTCGGTTCCGGGCGAACTCGATGAGCGCCGGATCCTCGCTCTCCGGCAGGGTGATCGCCGTGGTGGCGAGCAGGTCGCCGCGGGTACCGTCCTTCTTGGGCAGGCCCTTGCCGCGCAGCCGGAACGTGCGGCCCGAACTCGTCATCGGCGGCATCTTCATCTCGACCGCGCCGGTGAGCGTCGGCACCCGGATCGTGCCGCCGAGCACGGCGTCCTCCAGCGGCACCTCGACGCTGGCCTTCAGGTCGGCCCCCTCGACGGTGAAGCGGGGATGCGGCCGGACCCGGATGGTCAGCAGGGCGTCGCCGGGCTCGCCGCGGGGGCCGGCGCTCTGGCCGAGGCCGCGGAGCCGGATGGTCTGGCCGTCCTCGACGCCCCGGGGGATCACCACGTCGACCTCCCGGCCCGTGGGCAGGGCGAGGCGCAGCTTCTCCTCGCTGGCGACCTGCTCCAGGCTGACGGACAGCTCGGCCGCGACATCTTCGCCCTTGGCCGCCTGGCGCTGGCCGGGTCCGGCGCCGCCCGCGCGGAACGCCTCGCCGAAGATGTGCGAGAAGATGTCCTCGCCCATCCCGCCGCCGCCCATGCCACCGCCGCCTTGCCGGCTGCGGGCCATGTTCTCGAAATCGAAGCCGCTCGACCGGCCGCCGCCGAAGCCACCCGAGAACCCCTCGAAGCCGCTGGCGCGCGGCTTGCCGTCGGCGTCGATCTCGCCGCGGTCGAACTGCTTGCGCTTCTCGGAATCGCCCAGGATCTCGTAGGCCGAGTTCGCCTCGGCGAACCGGTCCTTGGCCTTCACGTCGTTCTTGTTGCGGTCGGGGTGGAAGTCCTTGGCGAGCTTGCGATAAGCCTTCTTGATGTCGGCTTCGCTCGCTCCCTTGGCCACGCCCAGCACGTCGTACGGATTGCGCATCGGTCTCTTGAGGCTGTGCGGTGGGGTATCCACCCGGATGTGGGAAGGCTGTTGCATCCCTGCAACGGTCGTGGCCGCGAAAGTCTGCGGGTTCTGGCGCTGCGTCAAGCGGTGGATCTCGCTCCGGAGCGCGCGACCGCCTAACCTCGACGCGTGACGCCATCACCGGCTCGTCGGCACCGGGCCGCGGGAGGAAATCCGATGCAGTATGCCTGCGACCACGTCCATCTGCGCAGCCGCGACGCCGTGAAGGCGGCAGCCTTCTACGTGGAGACTTTTGGGGCCACGGAGGTGAAGCGCGTCGGCGTCGATCCCGTGCAGCGCATGGTGCTCGACCTCGGCGGCCTGACCGTCTTCATCGAGCAGGCACCGGTCGAGACCGCCCCCGCCACGCAGACGCCCTGCCTCGGCATCGAGCATATCGGTCTGCGCGTCGCCGACATCGACGCCGCCATGGCCGATCTCACGGCCCGCGGCGTTCCCGTGCGGATGGGCATCACCGAGCGCGGCCCGAGCCTGCGGATCGCCTTCGTGGAAGGTCCGGACGGGGCGCTGATCGAGATCCTGGAGCGCCGGGCGGCCGGCTGACAGGCGGTCCCTCAGAAGGTTCGCGGGCCGCGCCCGAGCCCTTCGAACGTCCGGATCGCCTCAGCGCCGGGCGCCGCCGTGCAGGGCCAGCGCCGGCTCCCGGCCGCCCTCGGTTGGAGATGGCGGCTCGATCCGGTCGAAGCCGTCCGCGCTGTAGACCGCGCCGAGCACCGTCTTGAAATGGCGCTGCACCCGGGCGTGGCACTCGCAGGCCGAGGCCGACATCGCCCGGCGGTCGAGCACCGTGATGCGCCCGCGCCCGACCCGGATCAGGCCCTGGTCCTGGAGCGTCCGCAGGATGCGGGTCAGGTAGGTGCGCTGGACGCCGAGCATCGAGGCCAGCAACTCGTGGGTGATCGGCAGGGTGTCGCCCCCGATCCGGTCCTGGAGCGTCAGGAGCCAGCGCAGGCAGCGCTGCTCGATCGGGTGGAGCGCGTTGCAGGCGGCGGCCTGCAGCACCTGGGCCAGGAGGCAGTCGCCGTAGCGTGCGAACAGGTTGCGGACCTCGGGGGACCGGCGCTTGGCGTCCTGAAGCCGGTCGGCCTCCAGGCGCAGCATCGGCCCGCCGATCTGCACGATCGCCTCGGTGGAGGCCGGCACCCGCCCCGCGCTGACGATGCCGCCGACGGCACCCTCGCGACCGATGCTGGCGGTCTCGGCGCAGCGTCCGTCCCGGGTGCCGATGATGAGCGCCACGACGGTCTGGTCGCAGGGGAAGGTGATGTGCGCCACCTCCGTGCCGGCCTCGAACACGATCGCCCCCTTGTCGCAGGAGACCCGCTCGATATGGGGCACGATCAGCGCGCGGTCGGGTTCCCGAAGCGCGTCGAGGAGCAGGTTGCCCGTGAGGGAGGCGGCGCGGTCAGCGGGCATGCAGGTCGGGGATCGTGGAGCGGGAGGCCCCCGAGAAGGAACCTCGTCGGGCGGCCCGCTGGCGCGCGGGTTAACCCGTCACGCTTATATCCCGCCCCCCGTCCTGGAACCAACCTAAGTCTATCCGGCCCGATGATTTATTTGTCGGTGCAAAGACCCTGTTCCGAAAGCCGCCGATGCTCGCGCGGATCGCAATCGGTCGACAGGAACGAGGCCCAGTCGGACGGCGTGCCGTAGAAGGCGTTGCGGTCGACGTCGCCCTGTACGCCGGGCACGCGCCCGGTGGAGGTGAACTGCCAGAGCATCCACTTCCGGTTGACGAAGCGCTGCTCCGGCTCGGCCGCGGTGGAGCGCAGCCAATGCGGGTAATCGGGCAGCTCGCCTTCCAGCACGTCCTTGTGGAAGGTGATGTCGGTGTAGATGATCGGGCGCTTGCCGGTGTAGCGCTCCATCTCCTCCAGCATCTCGGTGACCATCGCCAGAGCCTGCGCCTTCGGCAGCTTCTTCGGGCAGGTCTGCGAGTGGCCGTTCCATTCCACGTCGAGCACCGGCGGCAGGGCCGTCGGGTCGTTCGGGACGTTGCGCTTGAACCACTCCATCTGGTCCCGGGCCGAGCGGCACCAGAACACGAAGTGGTAGGCGCCCCGCGGCACGCCGGCCTTGGCGGCGTTGTCCCAGTTGGTCCGGAATCGTTCGTCGACGTGATCGCCGCCCTCGGTCGCCTTGATGAAGGCGAACTGGGTGCCGGCGGCCCGGACCGAAGCCCAGTCGACGTTGCCCTGCCATTTCGAGATGTCGATGCCCTGGATCGGGTGCTGCTTGGCCTTGGCCACGCCCGGATGGGGCTTGGCGTCGCCCTTGGTCGGATAGAAATTCGTGTTCGACGCGCAGGCGGCCAGGCCTGCCATCACCGCGACGGCCAGCACCCGGGCGGCGATGCGCCGGGCGCTCCTCAACCGGCCGGCACCCCGAATCGCCGAAGCGGACGGACCCTGCGAAAGCTCGATATCCCGCACCATCAGTGTTCAGCCCGCCACCGAAGAAGCGCCAAAGTCAGGCGTAATCGATGGGCCCGGCGCAGTTAACGGAGCTTTGCGAACTTTGCGGCGGAATTCCAAGATGCGTGTCGTTACCGCGACATACGGTATCGATCCCCGGTTGGTTCACAGGCCCGGATCCGGCTAAGTGCCGGTCCCGCAACGCGAGTCCCGTCACGGTCCCGTGAGCAAGCAATTATTCACCATAGGTTACGAAGGGCTCGACCCGGAGCGCCTTACGGATGCGCTGCGCTCGGCGGGCGTGGCCGTGCTGGCCGACGTGCGGGCGGTGGCGAACTCGCGCAAGCGCGGCTTCTCGAAGGGCGCGCTCGGAACGGGTCTCGCAGAGGCGGGACTCGGCTACGCGCATCTGCGCAGCCTCGGCACGCCGAAGGCCGGCCGCGAGGCGGCCCGGGCGGACGACGCGGCGCTGATGCGCAGGATCTACTGTGAAGAGGTGCTCGATACGGGCGCCGGCGGAATAGCCCTGGACGAACTCGCCGCCATGGCGGCCGCCGCCCCGACCTGCCTGCTGTGCTTCGAGCGGGACCCGGCCCGCTGCCACCGCCGGGTCCTGGCAGAACGGCTCGCGGACCGCGGATTTGCCGTCACCGACCTGTTCGGCTGAATCGCCACGGGCTTTGGCCGTCGCGCATGAATGAAACGCGCGCCCTTTTCCCGGACGCCTGTAACGTCAGTGGAAGGTGATCCGGGATCCAGCAGAGAAAGCGCCGCGCAGCGGCACGATTTTGAAGCGACAGTCACAATCAGGCGCTTCGCGTCGTCCTGTGCTGGATCCCGGGTCGCGTTCCGCTCTCGCTCCACGCGCCCGGGAAAGGGACGGGGCGCAACCGGCAACGCGCAGCTCCATCGGTCTTTATTCAGGTCAGCGCATCGCCGCCATGGCGGCGAACCGCCGGATCGGCGCCATGGCGGCGCTGAGCAGCATCCGGGATGTCCGCACGGCGCCGAATTCCCGCGGGATCGGCCGGCGGCGATACGGGTCGGTCACCGGCTCGACCGGCAGGTACAGGGCTTCGAGGAACGACATCTCCAGCAGCATCGCGCCGGCCTCGTCGGTGACCACCAGGGCCGCATCGAGCAGCCGGGTATCGCCGCTGTGCTGACGCATCAGCCCCTGGACGATGGTCCGGGCGGTGGCCCGGGCGGCGTCCAGGTCGGCGACCCACTGCGCCGCGGAGGCGGGCAGGCAGGCGCCGTCCAGGCGGATGCTGAAAGTGGCGCGGACCATCGTGGCGTTCCTTGGAGGATCGGGCGTCGCGCGTCAGGCGGCGATCGTCAGGCGGCTTGCGCGCCGTCCTGCGGCTCGGCCTCGACGAGGCCGGCCTTGCCTTCGGCTGCCGATTTCGGGTCGAAGGCGTCCGCCAGCAAGCTGAGGCGCCGGGCCATGTCGCGCACCTCGTTGAGGGCGATCGACTTCTGGCCCTCCTTCACCGCCCGGGTGATGTCGCTGACCTGCGTGGTGGCGACCCGCCTCAGTTCGTCGGCGAGCTGGTGGCTGGTCATCATCGCATCCGGTCCCGAATTGGTTCGTCTGTGCCGGGACCGTGGTGGGAGGGCGCTTACCAACGGGTTTCGCGCCGCGGCGATGCCTGTGGACAACGCGGATCGGCGCGGCTCAGTCCTGCAGGTGTCGCGCGGCGATGATCGATGCGGCGGTGCGATTCTCGACGCCGAGCTTGGCGTAGATGCCCTCCAGGTGCTTGGTCACGGTGCGGTGGCTGAGCCCCAGGATCTCGCCGATGTCGCGGCTCGATTTCCCCCGGGACAGCCAGAGCAGCACCTCCGCCTCGCGGCCGGTGACCGGGAGCCGCGCTCGCAGCCGCTCGATGCCGCCCGAGGCCTCCTCGCGGGACAGGCGCAGCAGGATCTCGTCCGGGGTACGGCCGATGAAGCTGAGCGCGTAGGGGGTGCCGTCGCCGCCGGTCAGCGTCAGGGCGTTGGCGGACGCCCCGGTGAGGCAGCCGCGCAGCC
>NZ_VRVD01000156.1:0-8731 GCF_008040015.1 Methylobacterium sp. WL18
TGTCCGCACCGGCCGGCCGCACGACAAGATCGATCCGGCGGCGGTGACCGAGGCCGGGCTGAACGCCTCCGACCCGCACGCCGCGGAGGCGCTGGAGCTGTTCGGCCGTCTGCTCGGCCGCGTCTGCGGCGACCTCGCCCTGACCTTCCTGGCCACCAGCGGCGTCTATATCGGCGGCGGCATCGCCCCCCGCATCGTCAAGGTTCTGGAGGAGAGCGGGTTTCGCGACGCGTTCGAGCGCAAGGCGCCGTTCGCCGAGATGATGCGCCAGATCCCGACCAGCGTCATCACGGTCCAGGATCCCGCCTTCCGGGGGCTCGCGGCCCTCGCCAACGAGGGTCGGCGCTTCGTCTACCACGGGCAGGTGTGGCGGAGTGAGGGCTGACGGCCTACGATGCCAGGATGGCGCCGCGCGATGCGGCGGACGGATAGGGCAGGGACCGGATCGATGCGAACGGTCAATCTGAAGGACGCCGAGACCAACCTGCCGCACTTGGTCGAACAGGCGGCTTTGGGCGAGCCGTTTATCATCGCGAAAGACGGCCGGCCTCTGGTGCGGGTCCTGCCTATCGATGCGCCGACATCCGTCGAGACGTCACGGATCGGATTTCTAGCCGGACGCATCCACGTCCCCGACGATTTCGACCAGATGGGCCGTGACGACATCGCGGCGTCGTTCGAAGACCGGTGAGCGACCTGCTCGACACGCATATCCTGCTCTGGGCTGCAGCAGGTTCCGATCGCCTGACACCGGTTGCACGCCGCCTCATCGAAGACCCTGCGAATACGCTCGTGTTCAGCGCGGCGAGTCTTTGGGAGATCGCGATCAAAAGCGGGCTGGGCCGTGACGATTTCCAGGTCGATGCGAAGAGCCTGCGGGAAGGCTTGATGAACAACGGCTATATCGAGTTGCCCGTCACAGGCGCCCACGCATCCGCGGTCTCCCGTCCACCTCCCATCCACCGAGACCCGTTCGATCGGCTCCTGATCGCGCAGGCTCTGATTGAGGGACTGGAACTGGTCACGGCCGATCGGATCATCGCGCGCTATGAAGGGCCGATCAGGCTGATCTGATGGGATGAGCTTCCCTCTGCGTAGCCGGATCGCGATGCGACGAACGCAACGAGACCCGGCTGTCGGTTGGCGGCTGATTAAGCCGCCGCGAGCGGCTTCGAGACGTCCTCCAGCGACTTGCCCTCCGCGGCCGTACCCCAGACGCCGCCGACGACCGCGGCGATCAGCATCAGCGCGGCGCCGATCCCGTAGCCGAACAGCACCCAGTCGCGGGAGCCGGTCTCGACCAGGCTGCCGAACAGCAACGGGCCCGAGACGCCGCCGATGCCGGTGCCGACCGCGTAGAAGGCCGCGATGGCCAGCGCCCGGATCTCCAGCGGGAAGGTCTCGGAGACGGTCAGGTAGGCCGAACTCGCCGCGGCGGACGCGAAGAAGAACACCACCATCCAGGCCGCGGTCTGTCCCACCGGACCGACCACGTCGAGCCGGAACAGCAGGCCCACGGCCACCAGCAGCACCGCCGAGATGCCGTAGGTGAACGCGATCATCTGGCGCCGGCCGATCGTGTCGAACAGCCGCCCGAGGAGCAGCGGGCCGAGGAACGAGCCGAGCGCGAAGGGCAACAGGTACCAGCCGACGCTGTTGCCCGGCACGCCGTAGAACCGCTCCAGCACCAGGGCGTAGGTGAAGAACAGCGCGTTGTAGAAGAACGCCTGCGCGACCATCAGGGCGAGGCCGACCATCGTGGCCAGCCGGTTCGTGACGAACAGGGCCCGGAACACCTCCGACAGGGGGGTGTGGTCGCGGGTCCGGACCTTCATGCGCTTGCTCTCGTCCACCGGCGGCAGGGTGACGCCCTCGTCGGTGAAGCGCTTCTCGATCCCGGTGACGACCCGGTCTGCTTCCGCCGCGTAGCCGTGGGTGGCGAGCCAGCGCGGGCTCTCGGGGATCCAAGTGCGCAGCAGCAGGATCACCAGGCCGATGGCGCCGCCGGTGAAGAAGGCGACGCGCCAGCCCCAGGCCGGATCGATCACCTCGGGCCGCAGCAGCACGATCGACATGAACGAGCCGAGCGCGGCGCCGATCCAGAACGAGCCGTTGATGACCAGGTTGGTCCAGCCGCGGACCCGGGCCGGGACCAGTTCCTGGATGGTCGAGTTGATCGCCGTGTACTCGCCGCCGATGCCCGCGCCGGTGAAGAAGCGGAAGACGCAGAAGCTGGCGACGTTCCAGGACAGCCCCGTGGCCGCGGTGGCGACCAGGTAGAGGGCCAGGGTGATGAAGAACAGCTTCTTGCGGCCGATCCGGTCGGTCAGCCAGCCGAAGCCGAGCGCGCCGGTCACGGCACCGATGAGGTAGCAGGAGGCTGCCAGGCCGACGTCGAACTCCGAGAACGACATCGGCGGCTGGCGCAGGGCGCCCACCAGGGATCCGGCCAGCGTGACCTCGAGCCCGTCGAGGACCCAGGTGATGCCGAGCGCCACGATGACCAGCACGTGGAAGCGACCCCATGGCAGCCGGTCCAGGCGCGCGGAGATGTCGGTGTCGATGACGCGTCCGATCTCCGCGCGCTCGGGTGTCCCGGCGCCCCCCTCAACCTTGCTCGCCATGCTCGCGCGTCCTCCCGATGGGTCTGTTTACCGTGCCTCAAGACCCGGTGTTTACCGCGACTCGACGCAGGTGTTGGGAACAGGTTGGGAATCGATTCGGTTCGATCCCGTCTTCACGCGTGATGGGCACAGCTGGCGTGTCCACGCGGGTTCCCTGTCATGTTCGCTCCGTCGCCTCACTCCCGGCCCTTGCGCCGGTCCCGTTACGGCCTGCTCGCCGTCGTGACCCTGGCCGGGCTCGCCACCGTGCCCACGGAGGGCGCGGACCGCCATCTCGAGCGGCCGAAGCCGCGGGTCCAGATGGCGGCGGCCGAGCGGTGGCGGTTGCGGCCCACCGAGGTCGCGGTGCCGATCACCACCGGCAGCCTGCGCAAGCGCATCGCGACCGCGATCCCCGAGGACCGCCGCAGCGTCCGCCTGGTCTACCCGGCGCTGATCGAGGCCCGCTGAAAGCAAGGCGCCGCCGGGCTTGGCGATCGCGATCCGGCCAGGCACAGCGGCTGCATTGGCCGGATCGGGCATGAGCCGCAGCGTGGACGGAGTTCGGATATGGCGGAGGTTGTCGCGCTGGTCGGCTGCAAGGGGCCCGACCAGGAGGCGGAGTACCTGCAGGTCCTGTCGGCCGCGATGCCGGGTGAGCGGCTGGTTCCGTTCCGGCTGATGGTGGAGGCCGAGCGTGCGGCCGCGCGGGTCGCCATCGTGGCCAACCCCGATCCCGCGGAGATCGCCGCCTTGCCGGGCCTAGTCTGGGTGCAGAGCCTGTGGGCCGGCGTGGAGAAGCTCGTCGGTGCCTTCGACCGGCCGCTCCCGATCGTCCGGTTGGTGGATCGCGAGATGGCCCGGGCCATGGCGGAGGCGGTGCTGGCCTGGTCCCACTATCTCCAGCGCGACATGCCCGCCTACGCGCGCCAGCAGCGCGAGCGGGTCTGGCGCCCGCATCCCTACCGCAAGCCCGCCGACACGGTTGTCGGCCTGCTCGGCCTCGGTGAGCTCGGCACCGCGGCGGCCGGGCGGCTCGTCGGCGCGGGGTTCCTCGTCACCGGCTGGGGCCGGACGCCGAAGACCGTCCCGGGCATCGCCACGTTCCACGGTGCGGACGGCCTCGGGGCGATGCTCGGCGGCTGCGACATCCTCGTCTGCCTGGTGCCGCTGACGCCGGAGACGCGCGGCCTGGTGAACGCGGCGCGGCTCGCGGCGCTCAAGCCCGGGGCGGCGCTGATCAACTTCGCCCGTGGTCCGATCGTGGTGACCGACGACCTGATCGCCGCCCTCGATTCCGGTCACCTGTCGCACGCGGTGCTCGACGTATTCGACACCGAGCCTCTGCCGGCCGGATCCCCGCTCTGGACCCATCTGGGCGTGACCGTGCTGCCGCACATCTCCGGCCCCACCGACATGGACTCGGCGGCCACCACGGTGGCGGCCAACCTGCGGGAATACCGCAGCACCGGTCAGCCGCCGCAGGGCGTCGATGCCGGGCGGGGGTACTAATCCGTCTACGCCGCCGAGGCGACCGCCGGTGAGATCCGCTTGCGTGCCTTCGCGTCGGTGGTGCCCAGGAAGGCCTGGGCCTCTTCCTTGCGCTCGAACACGTGGGGGGCGACGCCGCGCCGGGTCAGCGCCTCCTCCATCTTCAGGCGCAGGAACGCGCTCGTGACGTAGCGGGTCGTGGTCGCGTAGTAGTTCGCCTGGAGATACTGGATCATCCCGGCATAGTCGTCGATCAGATTCTCGTTGAGACGGAAGCCGTCGTGGTTGATCACGGCGTTGACCCGCTGGCCGGCCTTGCGGCAGGCCCCGACGATGCTCATCCGGAGCTCGTCCATGTCGCTCTTCACCCGGCAGTACCAGCCTTCCAGGTTGATGAAGAGGATGTTGCGCTCGCCGTCGTAGCTGATGCGCGAGGACAGATCGAGGTTGAGCAGGTCGGAAAGCAACTCCATCGGTTCGTCGCGGAAGATGCGCGGGTCCATGAGCACAGGATTGCGCACCACCGGCTTGAAATCCATGTGGGCGAGGATGTCGCGCTCGATGTCGATGCCGGGCGCGACCTCGATCAGCTCCAGGCCGTCGGCGGTCAGCTGGAACACGCAGCGCTCGGTGACGTAGAGGACCGGCTGCGAGCGTTCCACCGCGTAGGGGCCCGAGAAGGTGTTCTGCTGGACCCGGGTGACGAACTTGCGCGCCCGGCCCTCGCTGACGATCCGCACGACGCCATCGTCCACGGCGATCTCCAGCCCGCCCGCCGTGAAGGTGCCGGCGAATACCACCGTGCGGGCGTTCTGCGAGATGTTGATGAAGCCGCCACAGCCGTTGAGCTTGCCGCCGAACTTCGAGGTGTTGACGTTCCCGGCCTCGTCGCACTCGGCCATGCCGAGGCAGGTCATGTCGAGGCCGCCGCCGTCGTAGAAGTCGAACATCTGGTTCTGGTCGATGATGCAGTCGGCGTTGGTGGCAGCCCCGAAGCTCGAGCCCGAGGCCAGCACCCCGCCGACCGCCCCGGCCTCGGTGGTCAGGGTGATGTAGGGGGTGATCTTCTCCTCGTTGGCCACCGACGAGATGCCCTCCGGCGCGCCGACCCCGAGATTGACGACGCCGTTCGGCGGAAGCTCGAAGGCGGCCCGGCGGGCGATGATCTTGCGCTCGTTGAGCGGCATCCGCTTGATGCCGGTGACCGGCACGCGGATCTCCCCGGCGAGCGCGGCATCGTGCATGACGCCGTAGTTCATGCGGTGCATCTCGGGCTCGGCCACCACCACGCAGTCGACCAGGATGCCGGGCACGCGCACGTCCTTGGGCAGCAGGTAGCCGTCCTCGACGATCCGTTCGACCTGGGCGATGACGATGCCGCCGTTGTTGCGCGCCGCCATGGCCTGAGCCAGGCAATCCAGCGTCAACGCCTCCTTCTCGTAGGAGAGGTTGCCCGACGGATCGGCCGAGGTGGCGCGGATGAAGGCCACGTCGATCTTGGTGGCGGTGTAGAACAGCCACTCCTCGCCATCGACCTCGACCAGCTTGACGATGTCCTCCGTGGTCAGGGTGTTGACCTTGGCGCCGCCGTGGCGCGGATCGACGTAGGTCTGCAGGCCGACCTTCGAGAACAGGCCGGGTTGGCCCGCGGCGCAGGCCCGGTAGAGCTGCGAGATCACCCCCTGGGGCAGGTTGTAGCCGCGGATCAGGTTGTTCTGCGCGGCCTGCGCGACCTTGGGCATCCGGCCGAAATTGGCGGCGATGACCCGCGAGAGCAGGCCGTCATGGTGCAGGCGCCCGGTGCCGAGGCCTTTGCTGTCGCCCGCGCCCGCGGTCATGATCAGGGTCAGGCCCCGGGGCGAGCCGGTCTCGACGAAGCGCTTCTCCAGCGCGGCGTGCAGCGCCTCCGGGATGCAGCTCTGGACGAAGCCCGTGGTGGTCACGACGTCGTTCACGCGGATCAGCGCGATCGCCTCGTCCGCCGTGATGACCTTGTTCTTCCTCATGAAGCCCACGATCCTCCCTCCGGCCCGGATGTCCGGACGGCCCTGCAGCCATCCGTCCCCAGGTCTGTTGCCGGCCGTTCGTGCGCAGCCTTCAGGCTTCCGGCGCACGGTCGACCAAATTTCTGACCGTCAGCACTGTTGCGCCGCATCAAAGATTTGCGGCATTGCAGTAATTGCAGGTCCGTTAGATCATGTTACCGCATTATGAGCCGGACGTGCTGCTGAAAAAGTCTTTGGCGTAAGGTCAGAAAAATTGTGCGATCGCGCTACCCGCCATGGCGGGGTGATGCTTTTGGGTTCCTGACGAGCCCGTCAGACCGGAATTTCCCTCCTCGGCCCCGGCCTGAGATGCGCGCGATGACGGCGCAGCCCTATCGGCCGAGCGATGCGGCCCCACTCGCTGCACTCAACACGGCTTTCACGGTCGCGGTCGCCACGTCGCTGTCGATCCCCACACCGAACACCGGGCTGCCGTCGGCGAGGTTGCATTCGAGATAGGCGGCCGCCTGGGCATCCGACCCGCGCCGGAGCGCATGCTCCGAATAATCCACCACCGAGAGGGCGATCCCGAATGCGTCGTCCAGGGCGGCGAGCAGAGCCGAGATCAGGCCGTTGCCACGCCCGGACACCGAGACGTCCTGCCCGCGATGGCGAATCCGGCCGGTGAAGATCCGCTCGGAACCCGCCTGTCGGCGCAGGCCGCCCCCGTCGTCGACCAGCGCGAAGATCGTCGTGTCGTCGACGTGATAGGCTTGCTTGAAGGCTCTCGCGATGTCGGTGGCCGATAGTTCCCGGCTGGTCCGATCGGCCAGGACCTGCACGCGCCGGCTCAGGTCGAACTGCAAGGCCCGGGGCAGCTTCAGCCCCAGATCCTGCTCGATCACCCAGGCGACGCCGCCCTTGCCGGACTGGCTGTTGACCCGGATCACGGCCTCGTAGCTCTCGCCGAGATCGGCGGGGTCGATCGGCAGGTAGAGCATCTCCCAGACGCCGTCGTTGCGACGCGCATGGGCGGCGAACCCCTTCCGGATCGCATCCTGATGCGAGCCCGAGAAGGCGGTGTGGACCAGTTCGCCCGCATAGGGGTGGCGCGGATGCACCGGCAGGCCGTTGCAATACGTGACGGTGTTGACGACTTCGCGGATCGCCGGGAAGCGCAGCCTGGGGTCGATCCCCTGCGTGTACAGGTTCAGGGCGAGCGTCACGAGGTCGACATTGCCGGTGCGCTCGCCGTTGCCGAACAGGCAGCCCTCGACCCGGTCGGCGCCGGCCAGCAGCGCCTGCTCGGCCGAGGCCACGGCGGTGCCGCGATCGTTGTGCGGATGCACGCTGATGATCACGGCGTCCCGCCGGGAGATGTTGCGGCAGAACCACTCGATCTGGTCGGCATAGACGTTCGGCATCGCCACCTCGACCGTCGTCGGCAGGTTGAGGATCGCCGGGCGCTCCGGCGTCGGCTGCCAGACATCGAGCACGCGCTCGCAGATCTCGAGGGCGAAATCCGGCTCCGTGAAGCAGAAGGTTTCCGGCGAGTACTCGAAGGTCCAGCGCGTGCCGGGCCGCTTCACGCTCTCCTCCAGCATCGCGGTCACGCCGGACACGGCGAGGGCGACGATCTCGTGCCGCTCCATGCCGAACACGACCCGCCGGAACAGCGGCGCCGTCGCGTTGTAGAGATGCACGATCGCTTGGCGGGCGCCGTCCAGCGACGCGAAGGTGCGGGCGATCAGGTCGGCCCGCGCCTGCGTCAGCACCTGGATCGTCACGTCCTCGGAGATGCGGTCCCCGTCGATCAGCATCCGGACGAAATCGAAGTCGGTCTGCGAGGCCGACGGAAAGGCGACCTCGATCTCCTTGAAGCCGATGCCGAGCAGCATGTCGTAGAAGCGCAGCTTGCGGGCCACATCCATCGGGTCGGCCAGCGCCTGGTTGCCGTCGCGCAGATCGGTCGACAGCCAACGCGGCGCGGTCGCGAGGCGCTTCGACGGCCAAGTGCGGTCCGATACATCGATCGGGGAGACGAACGGACGGTATTTGGTGGCGGGGTTGGTCAGCATGACGGGATCGGCCGTGAGATCGATGGCTCGGGACGGCAGCCCGGAAGGCGCCGGCTGCCGCTCGGCCGCGATGTGCGGCGACGGTCCCGATGCGGAGAGCCAGCCCTAGAGCGTATTATTGACTATTTATCAAATTAAAACCGTGAAGCTCATCATCTGTGCTTGGAAAATCTCGGTTTCAAAAGTTCTATGACCTTTTGCGGGTGCAGGGCAGAGCCCTGCGATCGGGGCTCCGCCCCCGAACCCGGCCAAAGGGCTGCGAGCCCAGCCCTTTCAAGGTGTTTGGCTCGGGCCTAACTCGTTGCGATGACGCAAGCATCGGACGGATCGGGTTGCCCGTGGCGGGCTGTCCTGGAGCGGTTTGAGCAGAAAGCGCCAGCCAGCGTGATGGCGCGCACGCTGCTGGATCAGGCGTTTCCCGCCACCTGGCTCGACGCGGTGTTCGCACAGCATCGCGGTCGCCAGTACGAGCGCGATCTGCTGTTCTCGACGGTGGTCGAGCTGATGATGCTGGTGGTGGTCGGCCTGCAGCCGTCGCTGCATGCGGCCGCCCGCCAGAGCCGGGATCTGCCGG
>NZ_VRVD01000157.1:0-8723 GCF_008040015.1 Methylobacterium sp. WL18
GGCCGCGACACGCCGCCGGCCGGCACCATCACGGCCGGCCCCCATCGGCGCAGCAGCTTGAGGATCGCCGCGAGATCGAGGAGGTCGACGGTGGCGTCGGCCCTGGCGCGCAGGGACCGCTCGGTGAAGCCGCGGAGCGCGATCAGCCGGAACGGCCGGTCTGTCCGGTTCAACGACTCGGCCACCAGCTCGGGCAGCCGGCCGGCGCCGGCGATCAGGACGAGTGTGCCCTCGGGCAGCGGCGCAGCATCGGCCATGGCGGAGGGCTCAGGCCGCCCCGATCGGAACCGGAAGCTCGCGGGGCGTGCAGATCGAACGCTTGCCGCCGGCCCGGATGAAGGCGAGGATCTCGGACACGGCGGTGTGGGACTCGAAGGTCGCGGCCACGTCCTCGACCCGCTCCATCAGCGTGCCCTCGGGGGCGAACAGCAGGCGGTAGGCCCGCCGGAGCGCGTGGATGTCCTCCCGGGCGAAGCCGCGGCGCTGCAGGCCTATGATGTTGAGCCCGGATAGGTAGGCGCGGTTGCCGAGCACCATGCCGTACGGGATGCAGTCGTTCTCCAGGCCGGACAGGCCGCCCACGAAGGCGTGCGCCCCGACCCGCGCGAACTGGATCACGGCGGCGCCGCCGCCCAGGATCGCGTAATCGCCGACGCTGCAATGGCCGGCCAGCATCACGTTGTTGGAGAAGATGACGTGGTCGCCGACCCGGCAATCGTGGCCGACATGGGAGTTGGCCAGGAAGGTGCAGTGATCGCCGACCGAGGTCTCGAGGCCGCCCCCGCTGGTGCCGGGGTTCATGGTGACGCCCTCGCGGATCAGGCAATCGGATCCAATCGTCAGCGTCGAGGCCTCGCCCCGGTATTTCAAATCCTGCGGCTGGTGACCGATGGAGGCGAACGGGAAGATCCGGG
This sequence comes from Methylobacterium sp. WL18, assembly GCF_008040015.1. Taxonomy (NCBI): domain Bacteria; kingdom Pseudomonadati; phylum Pseudomonadota; class Alphaproteobacteria; order Hyphomicrobiales; family Methylobacteriaceae; genus Methylobacterium; species Methylobacterium sp. WL18. The sequence continues at coordinate 915 of NZ_VRVD01000157.1, forward strand.
TGCGGGGGCCGATCGTGGTGCGACCGGCCAGGACCACGTGGCTGAGGAGTTCACACCCCTCCCCCAGCACCACCTCCGGGCCGACATGGCAGAACGGGCCGATCCGCACGCCGTCCCCGATCTCGGCGCCGGATTCGATCACGGCGCTCGGGTGGATGAGGGCGTCGCTCACTCCGTCACCAGCATGGCGCCGATCTCGGCCTCCGCCACAAGCACGCCGTCGACCCGCGCCTCGCCCCGGAACCACCACATGGTCCTGCGGTGATTCATCTTCTTCATGTGAAAGCGCACCTGGTCGCCGGGGGTGACCGGCTTGCGAAACTTGCACTTGTCGATGGTCATGAAGAACACCTGCTTGGTCCGCAGCTCATCCGTCCGGATGTGGCGACAGCAGATCGCGCCGGCGGTCTGAGCCATGCCTTCGATCAGCAGCACCCCGGGAAAGACGGGCATTCCGGGGAAATGCCCCATGAATTGCGGCTCGTTGGCGGTGACGTTCTTGATGCCGACGCAAGATTCGTCGCGATCGATCTCGACGATGCGGTCGATCATCAGGAACGGGTAGCGGTGCGGCAGCAGCTCCAGCAGCGTCTGGATGTCGGCTGTGCCCAGCTCCTCGTTGGTGTCGCGCGCCGCCTCGCTCATCGAATCCCGTACCTCGCGTCACCGCCATCGGGCGGACCGATATCCGCCCTCCATGACGGACGGACGCCCTCTTCGGAAGAAATCGGCGGAAGCGCAAGGGTTTCCAGGCTACGGGCCGCGATCACACGGCGTCCGAGGGCGGATCCTTCCCCGTATCCTTGCTCGACCGCTCCGCCAGCCGGGCCAGCGTCGTCAGCTCGCGGAACCACGCCCGCACCGGCTTGGCCGGAGTGCCGCCCCAGCGGCTGCCCGGCGGGACGTCGCGGTTGACGTTGGAGGAGCCGGCGATCTGGGCGCCGCGGCCGATGCGCAGGTGGCCGACCACGCCGACCTGGCCACCGAGCACCACGTAATCTTCCAGAGTGGTCGAGCCCGAGATGCCGACCCCCGAGACGATCACGCAGTGGCGACCGATGACGACGTTGTGGGCGATCTGGACGAGGTTATCGATCTTGGTGCCCTCGCCGATGACCGTATCGCGCGAGGCACCCCGGTCGATCGTGGTGTTGGCGCCGATCTCGACGTCGTCCTGAACGATCACCCGGCCGATCTGCGGCACCTTGAGATGCGTCGCGCCCATGGCGAAGCCGAATCCGTCCTGGCCGAGCCGGGCGCCGGGATGCAGGATCACCCGGTTGCCGACGAGGGCGTGGCTCAGGGTCGTGCCGGCGCCGATGGAGCAGTCGCGCCCGATCCGGACGCCGGGGCCGATCACCGCGTTCGGGCCGATGACGCTGCCGGACCCGATCTCGACGCCGGGACCGATCACCGCGCCGGGATCGACCGTGACCCCCTCCTCCAACCGGGCATCCGGGTGGACATGGGCGCCCGGGGCGATGCTACGCCCACCGAACTGAGAGCCGGGACGCAGGGCGTCCGGGTGCAGGCGGCCGAGCAGGGCCGCGTAGGCTCGGTACGGGTCCCGGCTGACCAGCGCGACGGTCCCGGCCGGGCATCGCGCCGCGAACCGCGGGCTCACCAGGCAGGCGCCGGCCCGGGTCGCGGCGAGCGCGTCGCCGTAGCGGGCATTGTCCATGTAGGCAAGGTCGTCCGGCCCGGCGCTCTCGAGCGGGGCCGCGGCTCTGAGCCTGCATTCGGGGTCCGCGCCCTCGGGCAGGGAAGCACCGGCTGCGGCGGCGACGTCGGCGAGGGTGAGGAAGCCGGTCGCGGCGAAGAAATCGGGATCTGACATGCAGGGCAACGCACCGGCCGGAGAAATCCGGCCGGTGCGCGTGGTTTTTATCAGAACCGCGAGCCGCCGGAGAAGCGGAACGCCTGGGTCTGATCCTTGCCGATATGGCCGACCTTGCCGAGCAGCGGCACGTAGACCGACTGACCTTCGTCCTTGGTCAAGGCATAGGCGTAGTCGAACCGGATCGGGCCGAGCGGCGAGTTCCACAGGATGGACGCGCCGATCGAGGAGCGGATCGCGGCCGTGTCGCGGACGTTCACGCATTCCGGCTCGACGCCGATGTTGAACGCAGAGAAGTTGCACTTCCCGGTCTGCGGCGAGATCCCGTTGATGAAGCCGTCGCCGTTCACGTTGAAGTTGCGCCGTCCGCTATAGCCGAACAACGTACCGGCATCGGCGAAGACTGCGCCCTTCAGGCCCAGATCCCGCGGGATGAGGGGCAGCGGGAACTGCACTTCGAGGGTGCCGCCGATATAGGTGGAACCGCCGATGGCGTTGGAGCGGGCGTCGGCGATGCCGACGTCGCGCGGGCCGATACCGTTGGGCGCAAAGCCGCGGACCAGCGACGGTCCGAGGAAGAACTCGTCGGTGACGCGAAGCGGCTTGCCGTCGATGGCGTTGATGTGGCCGCCCTGGAACCGGACGAAGCCGATCACGTCCTCGAACAACTCCTTGTAGTAGCGCGCGTCCGCAGTGACGCGGAAGAACTTCGAGTCGCCGCCCAGGCCCGCGACGTCGGGCTTCAGTTCGGCGTAGAGGCCGTTGCGCGGCGCGCCGACCACGTCGAGGGTCGAGTAGGCGAGCGTCAGGCCGGCCAGCGAAGTCAGCGTGTTGCCCTGCGAGCCCTTGATGGCGATCGAGGCTTCACCGTCATACGCGCAGTTCGGGTAGACCGACTGGCCGCCGATGTTGCGGCCGCTGTTCGGGTCGATCGTGCCGCCCGCGTAGGTCGCGGTGTAGCCCGGGATCGGCGTCGAGCAGTCGTTGTACGGCCGCTTGAGGGTGTTCGGCACCTTCAGCTCGGTGTTGTACAGCGAGTAGCGCAGGGTGATGCCGAACTCCTCGGTGATCGGCAGGCCCAGGCGCAGCTGGCCGCCATACACCGTGGTCTCGTAGCGCGAGTACCGGGTCAGGTCGGAGTACTTGTAGAAGGCGTCGAAGCCGGCGGCGAGCCGGTAGCCGAGGAAGTACGGCTCGGTGAACGAGAAGTCGACGCCGCGCGAGTACTGGCCGCCCGTGCCGGCGAGGCGGACATACTGGCCGCGGCCGAGGAAGTTGGACTCGGAGACCGAGACCTCGCCGATGATGCCGTCCTGGGTGGAGTAGCCGCCCGCCACCGAGAACGAACCCGTGGGCTGATCCTCGACATCGATGTTGATGACCACGCGGTCGGCCGCGGAGCCGGGCTCGTTGGAGAACCGGACCTTCTTGAAGAAGCCGAGGCCGTTCAGGCGCCGCTCGGCCCGGTCGGTCAGCACGCGGTTGTAGGCATCGCCCTCGGCGATATCCAGCTCGCGGCGGATGACGTAGTCGCGGGTGCGGGTGTTGCCGCGGATGTTGATGCGCTCGACGTAGACGTGCGGGCCGTCCTCGACCACGAAGCCCAGGGAGACCTGGTGGGTCGCGGGGTCGCGCTGGCCGGTCGGGCGGACCTGGGCGAACGGGTAGCCGGCGCGGTTGACCTCGCGGGTGACGTTGTTGAGCGTCCGCTCCACGTCGTCGGCGTTGTAGACGTCGCCCACCGCGGCGGTGATGTTGCTGTCGAGCTTGGCGGTGTCGATCCCGGGCAGGCGGGAATCCACCGCCACCGCGCCGACCTTGTACTGCTCGCCCTCGTTCACCGTGACGGTGATGACGTAGCCCGAGCTGTCGCCCTCGACGTAGCGGGCGTCGGCGCTGACCACCTGGAAGTCGGCGTAGCCGTTCTTCAGGTAGTAGCGGCGCACCTGGTCCAGGTCGGTGGTGATGCGGTCCGGATCATAGACGTCGGAGGTCTTGATGAACGACAGGAAGTTCATCTCGGAGGAGCTCATCAGCCCCTTCAGGGTCCGCTCCGAATAGGCGTTGTTGCCGACGAAGTTGATCGAGATGATGCCGGTCTTGTCGCCCTCGTCGACCTGGTAGATCACGTCGACCCGGCCGTTCGGCAGGTCCACGGTCCGGTAGGTGACCTTGGCGGTGCCGCGGCCGAAGCGCTTGTAGACGTCGCGGATGCGGGCGAGGTCGGCGTTGACGATGGCCTCGCTGTAGGGGCCCCGGGCCTTCGCCTCGACGATGCCCTCGAGCGTCGCCTTCTCGACCTTCTTGTTGCCCTCGAACACGACCCGGTTGATCAGGTTGTTCTCGCGGACGGTGACCACCGTGCGGCCACCGGACTGGGCGACCTTCACGTCCGAGAACATGCCGCTGGCGAGCAGGTTGCGCCGGGCCTCCTCGGCGGAGCCGGACGCCGTCCCGGTCACGTAGGACCGGATCGTGTCGGCATCGACGCGCTGGTTGCCCTGGACGACGATCTGCTGCGCCTGGGCGGCACCGCTCAGGACCAGGCCCGCACCGGCAGCGACTAGGACGATGGTCTTCCGCACCGACTTACGTCGGGGCTTCCCCGTCAACGACATCATGCAATCGCCCGTTTCTGTTCTGGTCGCGGGGGTTAGCCCGTCACAGGCGACCGTTGACCGGTCGTCCTGTCACCCTGGTCCAAGCGTGGCTTCAGGTCCAAGCGTAGCTCTTAGCGGGATTCCCCTGCCAAGCAAACGCGCGGGAGGCCATCGTCAGGGGATTTTGGGGGGTCGTGGCCTTCGCGCCACTTAACGGCGGGCGGACCGTGCGGGCAAAGCCCCGATCATGGTGAATGGCCTGTAAATCTTTGCGGCCACACCTGTTTTCGCGCCTACCAATGTTGGCGTTAACCCTGTTTTAAGCACCGGGCGGGGCGCCTTCGAGGCAGTCTCCGGGCGGTATCGCGGCGGGATTAGGGCACCGATTCCGGTGGAGATCGGACCGGTGCCCACGCGGGGTCCTTGGATCAGGTGTTCCGCCAGGACGCGCCGAGGTTGAGGATGTCGTTCCAGGCGGCGAACAGCATCAGCATCAGGACCAGGGCGAGGCCGATCCGGAAACCGATCTCTTGGGCGCGCTCGCTGAGCGGACGACCGCGGACGACCTCGAAGGCGTAGAACAGCAGGTGCCCGCCATCGAGCAGCGGCACCGGGAACAGGTTCAGGAGGCCGATCGAGACCGAGAGCAGCGCGATGAGGCCGACGAGCCCCCCGACGCCGCCGTTCTTGGCGACCTCGCCGGAAACCCGGGCGATACCGATCGGACCCGACAGCTGGTCGGCCGATTCCCGACCGGTGGCGAGTTTGCTCAAGTAGGAGAAGGTCCGCTCCACCACGAAGTAGGTCTCGCGCACGCCGAGATCGAGGGAATCGAGCGCCCCGTACCGGACGAGCCGCGCCTCCGACCCTGCGGGCGAGCGGATGCCGAGCCGGCCGATCCGGTGGCGGCCGAAGGGCGTCTTCTCCTCGTAGGTGGCGGGCGTCGCCTGGATGGTGATCGGTTGCTCGGCCCGCTCCACCGTGAAGGTCAGCGGCGTGCCAGCGCTGCCGGTCACGGTGCGGTACATGGCGTTGAAGTCGCCGATCTTCTCGCCGTCGATGGCGGTGATCACGTCGCCGGGTTGGAAGCCGGCCTGGGCGGCGACGCTGCCGGGCTCCACGGAGGAGACCCGGGCGGGCAGCTCGTAGCGCCCGGCCAGCCAGATCGCGCCGGCAAACAGCAGGATCGCCAGGATAAAGTTCGCCACCGGGCCGGCGGCGACGATCGCGGCGCGCTTGGCCACGGGCTGGGTCGGGAAGCTGATCGCCCGCTCGTGCGGGGACATCCGGGCGATCGTCTCCGGATCCGGCATGCTGGCGCCGTTGGCGTCGCCGTGGAACTTCACGTAGCCGCCGAGCGGGATGGCGCAGAGCTTCCAGCGGGTGCCGCGCCGGTCGTTAAACCCGAACAGTTCCGGGCCGAAGCCGAGGGAGAAGGCGTGCACGCCCACCCCGCACCAGCGGCCGACCAGGAAGTGGCCCATCTCGTGGACGAAGACCACCACGGTGAGCACGAACAGGAACGGGATCACGGCTCCGAAGAAGCCGCCGGCGGTCCCGCCCATCGCGTTGAGAAAGTCCATAAGCCGATCCCTGGCCGTCTCTGCGCCGGCTTCTCAGGCCGGCCATCCGGCCGGTCTAGCAGATCGGTGCGGTTGACCGCCAACGCAATCCTCCGGGCCTGAAGCGGGTGGTCGCGGGGCAGCGCGCAGCGCGGCGGCGCACATCGGGACAAACGATCCCCGCTGTCCTCGGCCCTACGCCGTACACACCGTCAATGCCCCCCACCCCCGCCAGCGGCCGCTCGGGGTCGGCGGATCAGCGGCACGGCGCAGGCCATCGCCAGGAACAGCACCGTCAGCGCGAGGAACACGTCCTCGAAGGCCATGACGAGGCCCTGGCCCCGGACCGTATTGGACATGGCCTTGAGCGCCATGCTGGGAGCGGCGCTGCCATAGGAGTCGAAGCCGCGCTGCATGGAGTCGAGGCGCTCCAGGGCAGCGGTGTTGGCCCAGGTGAAGCGCTCGTGGAGCCGGGCGAGATGCAGGTCCCAGCGGGCGTTGAGTACGGTGTTGATCAGCGCCAGGCCGACCGCGCCGCCGAGGTTGCGGGTGAGGTTGTAGAGCCCGGAGGCATTCTTCATCCGGGCCGGCGGCAAGGTGCCGAGCGCGATGTTGTTGATCGGGATCATGCACAGCATCAGCGAGCAGCCGCGCAGGACCTGCGGCCACAGCAGTTCCCAGAAGTCCCAGTCCTTGGTGAGTCCGGTGACGATCCACGTGCCGCAGGCGAAGCCCACGAAGCCGATCCCCATCATGATCCGCGGATCGACCTTGCCGGAGAGCCGGCCGGCGATCGGCGCCGTGGCGAACATGCATAGGCCTGAGACGAACATGGTCTCGCCGATCATCAGCGCCGAGTAGCCGCGCACCCGGGCGAGGTAGACCGGGTAGATGTAGGTCAGCCCGTACAGGCCGATGCCGAGCACGAAGCTCGCGACGCAGCCGCTGGCGAAGTTGCGGTCGGAGAAGGCGCGCAGGTCGACGATCGGCTGCTTGGCCGTGAACACGCGCCAGAAGAACAGCAGTCCCGAGACCCCGCAGACCAGAGCGCAGGCGAAGACCGCTTCGTCCTGCAGCCAATCGTGGTTCGGCCCCTCCTCGAGGACGTATTCGAGGCAGCCGAGGAAACCCGCCATGAACGCCAAGCCGGCCCAGTCGAACGACTTCAGCAGGTCGTAGTTCGGCTTGTCGAAATCGATCAGGATCCAGGTGGAGACCGTCACGACGATGCCGGGCACGACGTTGATCAGGAACAGCCAGTGCCAGGACATCAGGTCGGTGAGGTAGCCGCCTATCGTCGGCCCGATGGTCGGCGCCAGCGTCGCCACCAGGCCGATCATCGGCGACACGATGGTGCGCTTGGACGGCGGGAAGATCGTGAATGCGGCGGCGAACACGGTCGGGATCATGCCGCCGCCGATGAAGCCCTGCGCGGCGCGCCAGACGATCATCTCGGAGATCGACGAGGAGGTCGCGCACATCACGCTCATCAGCGTGAAGCCGCCCGCCGAGATCGCGAACATCCAGCGCGTCGAGAGAACCCGCGACAGGGTACCCGACAGCGGGATCGAGATGACCTCGGCGATCAGGTAGCTGGTCTGGACCCAGGGGATCTCGTCGCCAGAGGCCGAGAGGCCGGCCTGGATCTCGTTGAGGGAGGCCGAGACGATCTGGATGTCCAGGATCGCCATGAACATCCCGAACACCATGCAGAAGAACGCCACCATGCGGCGGCGGTCCATCGGCGGCTCGGCGGCCGGGGCTCCGGCCGGAATGGCGGCGGCGGTGGCGGCCATGGTCGGGCTCAGCG
>NZ_VRVD01000158.1:0-8719 GCF_008040015.1 Methylobacterium sp. WL18
CCCCCCCCTTTTTTTTTTAATCATCCGGCCCCCCCCGACATCTACACAGTGTAGATCGTCGGCCGCGTCTTATGTTTATAAGAGACCGGCCTCGCCGCCACGGGCGGCGAGACCGCGGCGGCGCTGTTGACGCGCTTCGATATCCACGGGATCCAGCTGGCCGACGAGATCGAGCCGGGCGTCTCGCTCGGCCTCACACTGGGTCGGCTTTCGATCCCCATCGCCACGAAGGCCGGGGCGTTCGGCGACGCCGACAGCCTCGCGCGCATTCGTGACCGCCTGCGCAGAGCGCGAATTGAAGGAAGCCTGACATGACCCGTCCGACCATCGCCATCACCATGGGCGATCCCGCCGGCATCGGGCCGGAGATCATCATGAAGGCGCTGGCGCATCCGGAGGTCCACGCGATCTGCCAACCGCTGGTGGTCGGCGATGCCGGGCGCCTGCGGCAGGCGGGCCGCATCGTCGGGGCCACGATCGGGGTCGCTTCGCTGGCCGATGCGGGCGACGCAGCGTTCGACACCGACGCGGTTCAGTGCATCGACCTGAAATGCGTCCCCGACGACCTGCCGTTCGGGAAGTTGTCCCCGATCGCCGGCGAGACCGCCTATCGTTGCATCGCGGCGGCGGTGGAGATCGTCCAGGCGGGGCAGGCGCAAGGCATCTGCACCGCGCCCTTGTCGAAGGAGGCGCTGCACGCGGCCGGCCACAAGTTTCCCGGCCACACCGAGATGCTGGCCCATCTCACCGGGACGCCGGAAGTCTCGATGATGCTGGTCTCGCCCAAGCTTCGGGTGATCCACGTCACGACCCATATCGGCCTGATCGACGCCATCGCGCGGATCGAGCCCGGCCTCGTCGAGCGCGTCATCGCCCGGGGACATGCGGTGCTGGTGAAGGCCGGCATCGCCGAGCCGAAGATCGGCGTCTGCGCCATCAATCCGCATGCGGGCGAGAACGGCCTGTTCGGTCATGGCGAGGAGGCGGAGAAGATCACGCCGGCGGTCGAGGCCTGCCGCGCAAAGGGCTGGGACGTTCGTGGCCCCCTGCCGGCCGACACCTTGTTCTTCTTGGCCGGCCGGGGCGATTACGACATGGTGGTCGCCATGTATCACGATCAGGGTCACGGCCCGATCAAGGTGCTGGGTCTCGAGGCCGGGGTGAACATCACGGTCGGCCTCCCGGTGATCCGGACCTCCGTAGATCACGGGACGGCCTTCGACATCGCCGGCACGGGCGTCGCGGACGAGCGCAGCTTGATTGAGGCCTTGCGGCAGGCGGTCGAGCTGGCGCCGAAACCGCTCGCGGCTTGACAGGATTGCCGGGACGGATGGAAGCGCCTCCTGTCGCGGGCAGGTAGGAAGAGCACGGCTATGCGCGGTACGGAACGCCGGGCGCGGCTGTTGGAGGCGCTGGGGCTGGGTGAGATCGATGTGGACGATCTCGCACGACGGTTCGGCGTCTCCGCCTCGACCGTCCGGCGCGATCTGCAGCACCTCTCCGACACCAAGGCGGTGCGGCGGACCTACGGCGGCGCCATCCTGGCCGCGGCCATGCCCGAGACCACGCTCGACCAGAGGCTGGCGATCAACGGCCCTGAGAAGCAAGCGATCGCCCGGGCGGCGCTCGCACTCATCGCGGATGGCGAGACCCTGATCCTCGATGCCGGCTCGACGGTCACGGCCTTCGGGCGCCTGCTGATCGATCGACGGCTGCGCATCATCACGAACAATCTGGCGCTGCTTCCCTGCCTTGCGCAGGCACCTGGAATCGATCTCGTCGTCCTCGGCGGCAGCCTGAGAGCCACGAGCATGAGCACCGTCGGCCCCCTCGCCGTCGAAGCACTGCAGAGGATGACCGCGGATCGGACGGTGATGAGCGCGGACGGCGTGGTCGCGGGACGCGGCCTGTGCGAGGCGAGCCTCGATCAGGTCGCGCTCAAATCGGTGATGATCGCGCAGGCGCGCGAGACGATCGTGCTGGCCAACGCGGGCAAGCTCGGGCGCGCGGAGCAGATGGCGTGGGCTCCGCTCCCACGGCGCTGGACTTTGGTCACCGACGCGACAGTTCCAGCGGACGAGCGGCGGCACCTCGCGGACGCGGGCGCCTTCATCATCGTCGCTGACCCCTGACGAACCCGGTGCCGTTGGCAGACGCGATCGAACGTTGGGACGGTCAGAGCCGAGCACGCGCTGTGCGATCCCGGTGCGACGGCCGGCCAAGGTGTACCGATCATGACCCAGAATCTGCCCGAGCTACCGCCGGAAGCGTTCGCCAAGCCCGACCGCCATCCCGATCCGCTGTTCTACGCGCAGCCGCGGTTGGTCGCGCATATCGACGCGGCCGCGATCGCCGCCGTGACCGACCTCTACCGTGCGGTCGTGCCTGCCGGCGGCATCGTCCTCGACCTGATGTCCAGCTGGATTAGCCACCTGCCGGACGAGGTCGCCTACGGAAGCGTCATCGGCCACGGGATGAACGCGGCGGAACTGGCCGTCAACCCGCGTCTGGCCCGGCACTTCGTGCAGGATCTCAACACCGAGCCGCGCCTGCCGCTCGACGCGGCGAGCGTCGACGCGGCGCTGCTCTGCGTCTCGGTGCAGTACCTGCAGCGACCCGTGGACGTCCTGTCCGAGGTCGCCCGCATCCTGCGCCCCGGCGCACCGGTGATCATCAGTTTCTCGAACCGCTGCTTCCCGACCAAGGCGGTCGCGATCTGGAGCGCCCTCGACGGTGAGGGGCACGCGCAGTTGGTTAGCCTGTACCTGCAGCGCGCCGGCTTCCCGCGCGTCGAGACCCGCGTCCTGAAGCGCGCGGGAGGCTCGGGCGACCCATTGACAGCGGTCATCGGATGGACGGGCTCGGCCTGACAGCTTTTCGGGGCCGGATGGACAATACAGCGGTCCGCGTCAGCGAATGCCGCCGTCGCTGAGCCGGTACCAGGCGATGATGGCCGACACGTACAGGCGGTGGAACGCGTGCAGCGGCAGCGGTGCGACCGGTGTCAGCGGCAGCGGCAGGCGGTCCGGATCCCCAGTCGCGACGTAGTCGGCGATCAACCGTCCCATGGTGGATTGCAGGCCGACACCGCGGCCCTGGCAGCCGATGTCGATGAGGAGCCCGGGTGCGGGCTCGTGGAGGTGCGGTAGGTAATCCTGCGTGATCGCCACCCGGCCGCACCAGCGATGGTCGAACGCGACCCCGTCGAGCTGCGGGAACAGCTTGCCGACGATGCGCTCGAGATGGGCCCAGTCGCGGGCACCGCGCGGCTCGCGGAACGGACCGCGGCCGCCCATGAGCAGGCGGCCGGTATGGTCGAGGCGGAAATACAGCAGGAGCTTGCGCGTGTCCGACGAGACCTGCCCCTCGGGCAGGATCGAGCGCCGCAGGTTGTCCGAGAGCGGCGTCGTGGCGACCTGAAAGGAATTGGCCGCGATCACGGTCTGCGCGAGCCCGGGCCATAGCCCACCCGTATAGCCGTTGGTGCACAGGACGACACGCTCGGTCGAGAGCCGCGCGCCCTGAGCCGTTGTGACGGTCCAGGTCGACCCGCTGCGGGTCAGGCCGGTGACGGGGCTGCCGCCGTGGATGGCGGCACCGGCCTTCAGCGCCGCACGGGCGAGGCCGCGGGCGTAACTCAGCGGCTGGACCGCACCGCCGCGGCCGTCGAGCCAGCCGCCGAGGTATCGCTCCGTCCCGAGCAGCCGATCGGTCTCGGCCTTGTCGAGGACCTGGGTCGGCGCACCGAGGCCGGCCCATTGCTCCGCCCGGCGCGCGACCTCGGCGAGCCCGGCCTCGGTATGGGCGCCCTGGATCCAGCCCGCGCGCCGGTGCGGCACGTCCATGGCGTGCTTGGCGATCAGGTCGAAGACCGTATCGGCGGTGCTTCCGGCAAAGCGCGCGAGCCGCTCGCCGCGCTCGCGCCCGAACTTGGCGACGAGGGCGGCGGGATCGTATTTCAGGCCCGGGATGACCTGACCGCCGTTGCGCCCAGACCCGCCGAAGCCGACCTCGCGAGCCTCCAGCACGACCGGTCGGATCCCGCGCTCGGCGAGGTGCAGGGCGGTCGAGAGGCCGCAGAAGCCGCCGCCGACGATCACCACATCGGCGTGCCCGGATTCGGACAGGGGCGGCGTCTCGGGCCCCGGTGTGGCAGTGGTAGCCCAGAGCGACGGCGCGAGGGGAAACGGTTCGGCCACGGTAATCCCTAGAGCGGATGCAGCACCCGCTGCAGGAAGTCCTGGGTGCGCGGGTGTTGTGGGCGATTGAGGATCTCGGCGGCCGGCCCCTGCTCGACCAGGCGACCGCCATCAAGGAACAGCACGCGGTCGGCGACCTCCCGGGCGAACCCGATTTCGTGGGTCACGACGATCATGGTCATGCCCTCGTCCGCCAGCCCGCGCATCACCCGCAGGACATCGCCGACAAGCTCGGGATCGAGGGCCGAGGTCGGCTCGTCGAACAGGATCGCCTCCGGGCGCATGGCCAGGGCCCGCGCGATGGCGACGCGCTGCTGCTGGCCGCCCGAGAGCGCATCGGGCCGGGCATGCTCCTTGCCGGCCAGGCCGACCCGGGCGAGCAGCGCCCTGGCGCGATCCTCGACCTCGGCGCGGGGCTCCCGCTTCACGTGGATGGGCCCCTCGACGACGTTCTCCAGCGCGGTGCGATTGGCGAACAGGTTGAAGCGCTGGAACACCATGGACACACGGGTCCGCACCGCCTGGATGCTGCGCTTGTCCCGGTCGACGCGCTGGCCGTCGACCCGGATCTCGCCGCCGTCATAGGCTTCGAGTCCATTGATGCAGCGCAGCAGCGTCGACTTGCCGGAGCCTGAAGGCCCGATGATGCAGACAACCTCGCCCTTCGTGACCTCGGCCGAGACGCCCTTGATCACTTCCAGCGAGCCGTAATGCTTGTGCACATCCTGAAGGACGATCACCGGTGGCGCCCCTTCGCTTCGAGGTGGCGCACCAGCAGGATCAGCGGAAGGCTCAGCGCCAGGTACATCAGCGCCACCATCGTGTAGACGCTGGTGTTCTTGAACGTCGAGGAGGCGATGAGCTTGCCCTGGAGGGCCAGTTCCGCGACCGTGATGGTCGAGGCCTGCGACGAATCCTTGAGCATCATGATCATGATGTTGCCGTAAGGCGGCAGCGCGATCTTGACCGCCTGGGGCAGGATCACCCGACGCATGGTCATCCACCAGCCCATGCCGATCGACAGGGCGGCCTCGACCTGCCCGCGGTCCACCGCCTCGATGCCGGCCCGGAAATTTTCGGCCTGGTAGGCCGAATAGGCGATCCCGAGCCCGATGATCGCCGCCTGCACCGCCGTGAGCGACAGGCCGAAATCCGGCAGCACGAAGTAGATGTAAAACAGCTGCACGATGATCGGGATGCCGCGCAGGATGTTGATCATCACCGCGCTGAACCCGGCCAGCACGGCGATCCCGGAGACCCGCAGCACCGCCCAGAACAGGCCCAGGACGGTCGAGACCACCAGGGAGGCCAGGGTGATCAGAACCGTTAGCTGCACGCCCTGGAACAGGATCGGCAGGTAATCCTGCGCGTCGGCCAGGAACTCGCGCATGAATCTCAGGACCGGTCGGCCGAGGGCGGCAGACCCCACTTCATCAGGATCTTCTCGAGCGTCCCGTCGGCCTTCAGCTTGGCGAGCGCGGCGTCGATCTTGGCGAGCAGTGCGGTGTCGGCCTTGCGCACGCTGATGCCCACCGAGGCGACGACAGTCGGCTTGAGGGTCTCGACCAGGCGGACGCCGGGAAACATGCCCTGCTTGACGTAGTAGGCCAGGATCGGGGCGTCGGCGAAGCCGGCCTTCAGCCGCCCGGAATTGACGTCGCGAATGATGTCCGGGATCGCGTCGTAAATCTTCACCTCGGCGAAAAGACCCGATTTCTTCAACGGATCGACGAAGGCGGTACCGACCTGGGCGCCGACGGTCTCACCTTTCAGGTCGGCGAAGGACGTGTAGTCCTTCGTGTCGGCCTTCGGGACGATCAGCCCCTCGCCGTAGCTGTAGACCGGAGCCGAGAAGGCCACGACCTCCTTGCGCTGGGGTGTGATGAACATCGCCGCCGAGATGATGTCGATCTTCGAGGCGGTGAGTGCCGGGATCAGCGTCGAAAATTGCAGTGGCTCAACCGCGACGGCGAACCCGGCCTCCTTGCCGACCGCGTTCACGAGATCGACCATGACCCCTTGGATCGAGTTGGTCTTGGTGTCGAGGAAGGTGAACGGCAGGCCGGTGGGCGTGGCCCCGACCCGCAGGGGCGGCTCGGCCCTGGCCGGGCCGGCGATCAAGAGGGCGAGGCTCAGGCCCAGGCTCGGAAGCAGGCGTCTCATGGCGCGGATCCTCGACACTGGCATAGCGCGACTCTTCGCTATCGCTCGTCTGTTTTCATATCTGTGAAGATTACCGCACGGTTCGCGGCTCGACGCAAGATGATTTCACGTGCATGAAGATGCCACGGACTCTCCAGGATGACGCGGCGGTGAGCAGGCCCAAAGTCGAACCGATGGCGGCCGATCCCGTGGACCGGGCCGTGGGCCAGCGGCTGCGCGCCCTGCGCCAGGAGCGGCGGCTGTCCCTGGAAAAGGTCGCGGCCAGCACCGGCCTCTCGATCGGCTTCATCAGCCAGGTGGAGCGCGGCCTGTCCTCGCCGTCCCTGCGCGTCCTGGCCCTGCTCGCCGACACGCTCCAGACCGGGATCGGCGGCCTGTTCGAGACGACCGCCCCGGAGAAGGACCCCGACCCGATCGTGGTGTTCGAGCGGGACCGGGCGGAACTCAAGCTCTGGCGCGCCGGGATCACCAAGCAGCTTCTGACGCCCGCGGGCAGGACGCCGAGCCTCAGCCTGTTCCACATGGTGCTCGAGCCGAAGGCCAGCACGGGCGACGAGCTGTTCAGCCACGACGGCGAGGAGGCCGGCCTGGTGCTCGAGGGGCGCCTGACCCTCGTGGTCGAAGCCCGGACGCTGGACCTTGCCGCCGGCGACAGCTTCCGCTTCGCCAGCCATCGGCCGCACCGTTTCGGCAATCCGGACGGCCGGACGCGTGCCGTCGTCCTGTGGGTCAACGCGTTGGGGGCGGATCGAGCGCCGGATCCGTGACTGGCTGCAACGCTCGCGCACAAGTCAGCGCAGCGGCCCGGCGGAGGGAGACTTCCGCTAGGTGTTTCGCAGACCAAGGCGACCGGTCTTGACGCTGAGTTGTAGCCCGTGCCCTCGTAACACGCACAAAAAGAAGCATCCGACGGGAGGTCCACCATGGCGCTGATCCGCAGCTGCGTCCTCTCGGCAGCGATCGCCTGCGGCGCGATGGCCGGGGCAGCCGCGGCGGAGCCGATCACCGTGAAGGTGGGTGTCCTGAACGATATGTCGGGGGTCTACTCCGACACCGGGGGCCAGGGCTCGGTGGTCGCCGCGCGGCTCGCGATCGAGGATTTCGCCAAGACCGACGCCAACGTGCGGGTCGATCTCGTCTCCGCCGACCACCAGAACAAGCCGGATGTCGGCGCCGCCATCGCGCGGCAATGGTACGATCGCGACGGGGTCGACGCGATCTTCGACGTGCCGACGTCCTCGGTGGCCCTGGCGGTGAGCCAGGTCACGCGCGAGAAGAACCGGATCTTCATCGATTCCGGCGCCGGGACCACGGACCTGACCGGCAAGGCCTGCTCGCCCAATACGATCCAGTGGACCTACGACACCTATGCCCTCGCGCACGGCACAGCCGGCGCGATGCTCAAGCGCGGGGGCGAGTCCTGGTACTTCCTCACCGCCGACTACGCGTTCGGGATCTCGCTTCAGAACGAGGCCTCCGCGGTCGTCCAGAAGGGCGGGGGCCGCGTGCTCGGTGCCGCCAAGGTGCCGTTCCCAGCCACGGACTTCTCGTCGTTCCTGCTTCAGGCACAGGCGTCGGGGGCGAAGGTGGTCGGGCTCGCCAATGCCGGCGGCGACACGATCAACGCCGTCAAGCAGGCCCATGAGTTCGGTCTGATGGAGAGCGGTCAGACCCTGGCGGCATTGCTCGTCTACGCGGTGGACGTGCATTCGCTCGGCCTGCAGACGGCCCGCGGACTGGTGCTGACCGAGTCGTTCTACTGGGATCTCAACCCCGGCACGCGTGCCTTCTCGGAACGCTTCGCGTCGCGCCACAACGGCACCATGCCGACGATGAACCAGGCGGGCGTCTATGCCGGCCTCCTGCACTACCTGAAGGCCGTCGCGGCGACGAAGTCGAAGGATCCGCAGACGACCATGGCCTGGATGAAGGCCAACCCCACCGACGACCCGCTGTTCGGCAAGGGCTCGATCCGGGTCGATGGCCGCAAGCTGCACCCGATGTACCTGTTCGAGGTGAAGGCGCCGGCCGAATCCAAGGGCGAGTGGGACCTGTACAAGCTCCTCGACACCATCCCGGCCGAGCAGGCGTTCCGCCCCCTCGCCGACGGCGGATGCCCCCTGGTCGCGAAGAACTAGACCCGGAGGACGGCGTCCGGCGCAGGCACGGGTGCGGCCCTCGACGAAGGACGTTCGGGAGATCACTCGCCATGCTGCGTGATATCAGAGGACAGGTCGCCTGGGTGACGGGAGCCGGGTCCGGCATCGGACAGGCCGCCGCGATTTCGCTCGCCAAGGCCGGGATGCGGCTGGCCCTCACCGGGCGGCGGGCGGACGCCCTGGAGCAAACCGCGGACC
>NZ_VRVD01000159.1:0-8715 GCF_008040015.1 Methylobacterium sp. WL18
GCGCTCGCGCGGGCGCTGCGCCACCATCGCGGTCGACGCGATCACCTTCCACCACCCGGTCTTCGTCGGCGACGAGGTCAGCCTCTACGCCTGGCTGATCACGGTCGGGCGCTCGTCCCTGCGGATCCAGGTCGAGGTCTGGCGCCGGGAGCGGGCGAGCGAGACCACCATGAAGGTCACGGAGGCGACCTTCACCTTCGTGGCAATCGGCGACGACCGCCGCCCGCGCCCGGTGCCGGAGGCGTAGGCCGGGCCTGGCAACCCCGACGCCGGGCCCGGTGGGCGCGGCGCATGGACGGCACTGTCGCACCGGGCGGGTGACGCAACCCAGGTGATTTCGTCGCCGCCGCTCCTGCGCCAAATCGGGCGCGCCGGATCCTCTCCGGTCGGTCCCGTCGATCATGGTCTTCCGCCCCCTCGGTCCATGGTCAACGGGGCCGCCCTCCCGGAACGGAGCACGCTGGATGACGGATGGGTCTTCGAAGGATCCGGACTTCTGGGACGGCCTGGCCGTGCATGTCGCCACGAAGGTCGAACCCGTCCTGCGGCAGGGGCCGCGGGCGCGCGAGCCGGTGATCGCCTACCTGCGGGACCTGGAGGCGGTGGCCCGGCAGGAATGCGACAGCCGGGGCGTGATCCAGATCCTCGCCTCCGCGCGGCGCGTCCTCGGGGATCGGGACCAGATCGAACCGGCCAACGGCCCGTTCTCGCGGACCTGATCATGCGTTGCGGCGGGCGGTATCAGCGCACCCGTTCCAGCTGCCGCGTGATCCAGTCCTGCGCCTCGTCGAGGTCGGAGAACGTCGGCCGGTTCGCGGTGTCGACCCGGCCGAAGCCGGCCTCCAGGAACCACATCCCGGCCATGTCCTGGTGGAATCCCGAGAGCTTCACCAGCACCGCCGCGAGGAACCCATCGGCGAAGACCAGCTGACCCTCGGTGTCGTAGCTGCCCGTCGCGACTTGGATGGGTTGCAGGCGCAGAGTCATGCCGCCGCTTGGTCTCCAAGGTGCAGGTAATTCGGCCGGAACTCCGCCAGCGCCCGCAGGCGGGGCAAGTCGAGGATCGTGAGCCGTCTCGTCCTCAGTTCAATCAGCCCCTGTCGCCGGAGTTCCCCGAGATCGGCACCGGCGCGATCTTCGGCGGCGCCAGGGTGATGAGCGGTCCCGTATCCGGGATCACACGATCAAGCACCGCCACCGCCGTCGTCGAGAACGGACAGCGGCAACGGCATCGCCGTGTCCAGCTGGGCCTCGATTGCGGCCTCGGCCGGGCGCGGGAGGCGATGCCCTGCCTCGGCCATCGCGACGATCAGGTCGAGAAAGCCGTTCACGCCGAGCGCCACGATAGCCTCGCCCGAGCCGATCGCGCCCCGGGAATAGGCCGGCAGGACATCGTGCGGCGTGATCAGACGCATCTGCCGCTCGCGATGCCGCTTCCGATCAATCGGATGGTAGCAGGACACCCGCGAGAACGCCCGGGCCGTGCTGTGGTCTTACCCCGCCAAGGCGTAGCGCGTCCGCAGCCGCAGGCCGAACACCGCCATCATGAACATGCAGCAGGTGGCGTTGTTGCCGTTGTACAGCACGGTCTCGAACGAGGCCGAGACGAGGCCCAGGAACCACAGGCGCAGGAACAGCAGCGTCTCGGCATCGAGGCCGCGCCCCCCGGCGACGCGCTGCAGGTCGCGGACCGGCGCCAGCACGAACGCCACCACGGTGAGCGCCAGGAACGGGAATCCGCCGATCAGCGCCGTGTCGAGGTAGGCGTTGTGCGAGTGGTTGGCGGTGTTGACCCAGGTCAGCTCCTCGGAGCCGCCATACATGGTCCGCTCGGTCATCCAGAACGCGCCGATGCCCCAGCCCCGCCAGGGGCGGACCATGATGTTGTCCAGGGCGAACTGCCAGATCTCGCTGCGCCCCGTGAAGGTGGCGTCGGTCAGGAGCGTGCCGACCGCGTCCTGGATCGCCGGGACCAGGATCGAGCCGATCGAGACCAGCGAGAACCCGGCGATCGGCCCGAGCAGCAGCAGCGCCCGCAGGCCCCGCCCGGTCAGGATCCGGCACAGGCCGGTGACCGCCAGGATCACCGGCAGCAGCAGGATCGCGGTCTTGGAGCCGCTGGCCACCAGGAAGCCGAGGGCCAGGAGCACGATGATCCAGCCGAGCACCCGGCTCGCGGCCGCGGCGACGTAGAGCCCGACGATCACCAGGATCACCATGGCCGCCCCGGCCTCGTTCTTCTGCGGGAAGATGCCCCGCCAAAGGCCCGGATGGCTCGGATCGGAATTCACGTCGAAGGCCGAGTGGATTGCGAGATCCGGCACCAGGGCCACCGCCAGGTACGATGCGACCAGGATCACCAGGGCGGACCAGGCCATGGTCAGGGCCAGCTGCCGCGGCGAGCGCGCGACCAGCAGCACGCCCGCCGACAGCATCGTGGCGATGCCGAGCAGGGCGAGCCGGCGCAGCGACAGGCTCGGCTCCACCGACAGGAGCGCGGTGAGCCCGAGCCAGGCGCCGCACAGCATCAGCGGCCAGGTCGCGAGCGGCCGCAGGTGGCGGAACCCGATCCGGTGGAGCGCCGCCGCCATGCCGAGGCCCGCCGCCAGGAACAGCACCTGGGTCAGCAGGCTGCCATCCTCGGAGGCCGCCAGCGAAGACCGGTCGGACAGGTCCTTGAGCCAGTCGTGGTTCCACAGCAGGACGAACACCGCCCCGTTCAGGAGCACGCGCACGACATCCGGCAGGTCGCGCCCGGCCACGCCGTCCTGAGCCGTCCCGGCCGGGATCCCGATCGCCGCGTCCGCCGAAGCCATGCCGTTCCACTCAGGGGCCGCGGGATGCGGCGCGCATCCATTGTAGCGGGTGCGGAGGCCGGGGCGATGGGGCGACCAGCCGTTGAGGCGGAAGATCTGGCGATAACCTTAGCGGAGGCGAACGCAGGAGGGGGCCTGCGAAGGCGACGGCTTAAAATGACAGATCTGGCATCGGAGATACCTCCTGGCGTATAGATCCACGTACGGCATAACGTGGAGATACCCCATGCGGGCCAAGGTCATGCCTGATGGACGGATGAGCCTGCCCGCCGACCTCCGCAAGAGGCATGGGCTCGGCAATGGCGGCGAGGTCATCGTCGAAGATGTCGGGGACGCCATCGTGCTCCGGACGCTGGATCAGGTGGTGGCGCGCGCGCAGGATATGAGCCGCCGGTTGATCGGCGGCCACGTCGGCGCCTCGGTCGAGGATTTCCTGGCCGACCGCGCCCGCGAGGCCGAGCGCGAGTGACACGCTTCGTCCTCGATGCCTCGGCTCTCCTCGCGCTCCTGCTCGGAGAGCGGGGGGCCGACACGGTCAAGGCCGGGCTCGACGGTTCTGTCATGACGACCGTCAACCTCGCCGAGGTGATCAGCGACTACGCCAAGCTCGGCGCTGGACGCCACGACATCGAGATGCTGCTGCGCCCCCTGCCGATCCGCCTGTTTCCCGTCGATGCGGCATTGTCCTACGACGCGGGCCTCTTACGTTCGATCACGCTCGAAGGCGGCCTGTCGCTCGGGGACCGCTATTGCTTGGCTCTGGCGAAGCGAGAAGGCGTACCCGCCCTCACGGCGGAGCGGCGCTGGCCGGACATCGCCGGGGCCGCCGGTGTCACGATCGCGCTGATCCGCTGAGGCAGGGATTCTCTGAGACAGGACTTTCTGGATGTGACGCTTCATCGAGCAGCATGCTCTTGCCGCCGCTCCTGCATCCGGCGTGGCGGCCAGTTCGATCCGGTCGGGATCGCGGGAACACCCGCCGGCCCCGCGCAGACAACAGGTGCACCATGACCCAATCGGCATCCCGGGCGGTCATCGTCCAGCCCGGCGGCGGCTTCGACGCGGTGGGGTTCGGCGAGCGTCCCGTGCCTGAGCCGGGACCCGGCGCGATCACCGTGCGGCTGCGGGCGAGTTCGCTCAACTATCACGACTACGCCGTGGTGAGCGGCCTGTGGGGGCCGAGCGAGGCGCGGGTGCCGATGTCGGACGGCGCCGGGGAGGTCGAGGCCGTGGGGCCGGGCGTGGACGGGTTCGCGGTGGGCGACCGGGTCGTGAGCACGTTCTTCCCGACCTGGCTCGACGGCACGCCGCTTGTCGAGGGTTTCGGCACCGTGCCGGGCGACGGGGTCGACGGCTACGCCCGTGAGCGGGTGACGGCGCCCGCGACCGCCTTCACCCACGCCCCCCGGGGCTGGGACCATGCCGAGGCCGCGACGCTGACCACGGCCGCGCTCACCGCGTGGCGGGCGCTCCACGCCGATGCCGGGCTCAAGGGCGGCGACGTGGTGCTGGTGCAGGGCACCGGCGGCGTGTCCCTGTTCGCCCTGCAATTCGCGAAGGCGGCGGGCGCGACCGTGATCGCCACCTCGTCCAGCGATGCGAAGCTCGAGCGCCTGCGCGCCCTCGGGGCCGACCACCTGATCAACTACCGCGCCGACCCGGCCTGGGGCGCCACCGCAAGGCGGCTCACCGACGGGCGCGGCGTCGACCACCTGCTCGATGTCGGCGGCCCGGGGACGCTGGAACAGTCGATGGAGGCCGTGCGCGTCGCCGGCCACGTCTCGGTGATCGGGATCCTGACCGGCGTGGCCGGGCCGCTGCCGCTGGTGCCGGCGCTGATCCGGCAGATCCGGCTCCAGGGCGTGCTTGTCGGCAGCCGCAGCCAGCAGATCGCGATGATCCGCGGCATCGAGGCGTGCGGCCTGCGGCCGGTCGTGGACAGCGTCTACCCGCTGGACGAGATCGTGGCGGCGTTCCGGCACCAGGAGAGCAACCGCCATTTCGGCAAGATCTGCATCCAGATCTGAGGGCCGGGAATCGGATAGGGTGGCGGCCTCGCGGTCGCCACAGCTCCGAGCCGATGCCAACGAACCCTTCTTCGCCGGAGCTGCCGCCGGGCTTTTCCGCGGTCCCGCCGGGCCACATCGCGGCCATCGTCACCAGCCTCGAGATGGTCGAGCCGCCGGCCCCGCGGCCAGCGCGGCCTTTCCCGGCCGGGACGGCGCTGCACCGCCTCGTCCGGCCGGATTGGGAGACCTACCGCAGGCTGTATCGGGCCGTCGGGGCGGACTGGCTGTGGTTCTCGCGCCTGACCCTGCCGGACGCGGCGCTGCAGACGATCCTCGACGATCCGCGCGTCGAGATCCTGGCGCTGCGCCGGGACGGCACGGATCTCGGCCTGCTGGAACTCGACTTCCGCGAACCGGACACCTGCGAGCTGGCCTTCCTCGGCCTCATCCCGAGCGCGGTCGGGCAGGGACTCGGCCGCCCGCTGATCGACGCGGCGATCCAAAGCGCCTGGTCGCACCCGATCCGGCGGTTCTGGGTGCATACCTGCACGTTCGACCATCCCAGGGCGCTCGGTCTCTACCGCCGCTCCGGCTTCACGCCCTGCGCCGTCGCGGTCGAAGTCGCACCCGATCCGCGCCTCACCGGCGTCCTGCCCCGGACCTGCGCCCCGCACGTGCCGGTGCTGGCGTGACCGCCGCGCCACATCGCGCCCTTGCGCGCGCGGCGATCGTCGGCCCCGGGTTGCGCCACAAGCCGAACAACACTCGACTGACGCCGCAAACAAGGGAGGGGTATGGAGCTTGTCCCACATAACGCCGAGTCATGCCGTGCGGGATGCCTTCTGTTGGTATCGCAATCGGCTTGTCCGCCGGAGCCATACCGCTCCACGCAACGACGCCGCTTCTGGTGACGCTCACCGTTGCAGCCGGTACCGCGCCAGGGCGAGAGTCTGATCCACCACCACCGAGTATTTTTAGCGGTAGGCTGAATTTATGTGTTGGCGACACCGCGTTGAGGTTCGACGGTGATCGTCATGTCTGCTTCTACACCATCTGCATCGTGCTCATTGTCGATGCCTTCTTCATCGACAACGCCCGCGTAGGCAGTTTTTCCCATAGCGTGTTCGATCAACGTCAAAAGGCGCGTCTGTCGATCCGTCATGAACGCCGCAAAATTATCCCCGCGCAGAAGGTCGGGATCGATTAAATGCGATGCAAGATATGCATCCAGCTTTTCAGCCGCGATAGGGGGCGTTTCGGCGTTGCCGGCCTCAAGCCGGCGGAGGTAAATCGAAGGCGCAGCGCCGCCAATTATCCTGTTTGTCTTAAATGACAACGGCGTTTTGTTGATTATTGAGTCAAAAATTTCCGCTTTGATACCCGCCCGCTTACACCAGTCCTGCGGAAATATATGATGAATATCAACGTTCTCGCCGAAGAAAATGGTGTGATCGAATTTCTGCCCCGACCGGAAATCCTGTGCACCTTCTTTCATGAGAAGTGCGTTGACGCCTTTATAAGCCGCGGACAGCCGCATCCGCATTGTTTTAAGGCGGTCCGCGCGGAAAATAGTTTCGCTAATTGTCGTCGGCTCTCGGCCGCCTCTAATCCACGCGGGAACCTCTATGAAATCCCGGGATATCCGGCTATCAACTGCTGAGCCGTACAATTCGCCGAAGACACCATTCCAGTACCATTGAACGAGCTTTGTGCGATTAGCTTCGTGTTCCCATGCATCGCCGATGTCGGCGAGGATCGCTGCGAGTGGCACGATTTGAGACTGGTAAGGAAGATCGAAGACCCGGTAGATGTGCAGAAGATTGAGAAATTTGGCAGCACGCACGAAGCCGTCCTCGACGCGCGTCTCATAGGTCTGATAGGCGGCAAGAGGCAGACTTAGAAGGGCCTGGCGATTGCCGGTGACGGCTGGCAACTCTTTGCCTTGTTTGCCTGCTGCTTCGGCTTCACGGCGGCGATCCCGCGAATGAAACAGCGAGATTGCTTGCAAGAAATCTGTATTGGCGACGTTGACTAAGATGCCGGTGCTTTGTCCCGGCGGACGCATCGTCTCAGCGAAGCGTCGATGGCGCCCGCTCGTCGAATTGTCACCATACCAGTCTTTGCGAAGTTCATGACCATCAGCCGCGTACATAGCAGTGACGAGTTCGAACGCATCTAAGGGCTTGCCGCCCGTATTTACCTTCTCAAACACCAAACAAACAGCTTCTTTGGTCGTATTCTTATCGAGAGAAATGACGGGAACATGGTAATCCGTGAAATTTTTTATCACTTCATCATGGAACCGACTAATGATCGGCCACTTTTCAGCGAAGTCGCCCTTGGCCGTAGAATGGCTCACAAATTCCATCTGCCAAGTGTTCCAGTCGAACACCATCGACACAGGATACATCAACGCGTCAAATTCCCGAGCTCGCGTTGACAGATCACGGACCACGTTTCGATCAAAGTTCTCCCGCGAGATACGGTCGGCAGGCATTCCAATAATTGCATCTTCGCGCTCAGCCTCAAAATCGAGAGCAGCAATAATATCGATATAAAACCAGCGTTTCACACGCTTATTTTTAGGCGTAACTGTCTCGACGACTTGATTGCGAATTGTAACTTGATATAGCGATGTCATTCTTTGCTGCCCATCAAGCAGCAGTTCGTCCGGCCTGACCGTACTCGCCACGTGTGGGGCACCTTCCACGAGTCTAGGCTTGAAGTTCACCGCGCCCGATGTTTCCAACGTCATCAGAGCGCCCACCGGAAACGAGCGCGAGATCGAAGCAATCAGGCTCTTGATCCGATCTTCGTCCCATACCCAACTTCGCTGAAAATCAGGCAGCTGAAGCGAGCCTTGGTGGCACGCCCGCAGCAGCGTGCTGAGCGCGACCTTGTTCGTCTGAAATGCGCCACCGGCCATTCAGGTTCACTCCTCCAGACGAACCACAAAGTTGAAAATGGCTACCTAGGGTCAGCCACAATTTTGAGTTGAGGTGTCATGGCTGAGCATGCTTCGTGATGCAAGCTCGTGAAGGCCGTTGTGTTGACCGGCATAGGCCAACCGACGTCGCCATAGCGCGAGGCCAGACGGCGCGCCGACCACCGACCCCCTACCGCCGCATCGTGTATTGCGACCGCCCGGCGGCCTGGCGCATCAGGAACGAGGCCATCTCGGCGAGTTCCGGGGCCTTGGAGCGGAACGTCACCGACAGCGCCAGCAGCGTGTCCTTGTGGTCGAGCCCGGCATAGACCCGCTCCTGCACGGGCACGTGGGCGGCGCGCAGCTTGGCGGCGAGGCTGACCGTGTGCCTCGGCTTCACCACGGTGTCGGAATCGCCGGAGGCCAGGAAGGTCGGCGGCGAGAGCGGGCCCGCGAAGGTCATCGGCTGAGTGAGCGGCAGGTCGGGGGCCTGCCCGAACACCTTGGTCGTGGTGTCCTGGTCGAGGGGCAGGAAGTCGTAGGGGCCGGACAGGCCCGCCACCGCCTTGATCACCTTGGGGTCGACACCGGCGGCATTGAGGTAGCGCGGATCGAGCCCGAGCATCACGGCGTTGTACGCCCCGGCCGAATGGCCGGCGAGCACGATGCGGCGGGGGTCGCCGCCAAAGGCCGCGATGTTGTCCCGCACCCAGGCGATCGCCGCGGCGCCGTCCTCGAGGAAGCCGGGGAACGGCACCTCCGGGTAGAGCCGGTAATCGGGCAGCACCGTCACGAAGCCCTGGGCGGCCAGCGCGTGGCCGACGAAGGCGTAGTCGTCCTTGGAGCCGCTCTGCCAGGAGCCGCCGTAGAAGAACACCAGCACGGGCGCCTTCTCGGCCGCCACCGTGGGGACGTAGACGTCGAGCCGGCGGCGCGGCCCCTCGCCGAAGGCCTGGTCGCGCGC